>JBMTAX010000195.1:0-6222 GCA_049429145.1 Myxococcota bacterium | reverse complement strand
GGAAAGACGACGCGGGCAGTTGTCGCTCACGCACTGCCGTGGCCTCGGGGTTGTCGCGTCGGATCACGTTGCCGACGACGTAGAGGTCGGCTGGTGGCTCGAGGTTCGCGGTGGCGTAGGGCGTACGCACCTCGATGCCCCAGTCGCGGAGCTTGTCGCTCATCGGCGGGTAGACATTGCTGTCCGACCCTCGTACGTCGTGGCCTGCTTGTTTGAGCAGCCCCGCGAAGGCCCCCATGCCTGTGCCCGCGACGCCGATGAGGTGCACCCGCTTCATCGGCGCTCCACGCGGAATGCGCCTTCGGTGATGCGTTTGCTGTCGCCCGTGGACGGGGACTGCAGATCGAGGGAGAAACGGCCTAGCAACAGGCCGCCGTCTTCCTCCAAGATGGCGACGCCACCCGTGTGGTTCTCATCGGTGATGAAGCTTCCCTCGAAGCTCGCGTTCCCGCTCTCCTCGCTGCGCGCACCGAGGGGCACGCAAATGGGAAAGGCCCTCCGCGCGATGAGGTCGGCCACCTCAGTGCCCGTCTCATCGACGGCGATCACCATGCTGAGGGTGCCGATATCGACGCTGGCGTTGCTGCCTGGAGCCCAGCTTCCTGAGCCTTCCCAGGGGGACCCATCGACGAGGGCCTTGCCCTGGCCGTCGGCGACCTCCTCTGCGGTGGGGGCTAGGCCGTTCTGATTACAGACCTCGCCGGCATCCAGGGGACCGCAAGCGCCGGCGAGCGGGAGACAAAAGGCGAGGGGCAGGGCGTGCAAGGCTTTCATGGCTGCACTGTCCCGATGGGATGGGGGCGTCGTCAAGTCGGGCCCCCTTCTTTTCGCTGCCGTCGCGGCACGGCGACGACCGCCGCTCCTCCTTGCGGTGCCTTGACGAGCTTGGCGCAGGGTCCTTGACCGAGGGGGGTGCCCTCCCTACGTTGCCCCGTCTGCCTTTACCCACGGAACCGGTCCCTATGTCCATTTTCTCCAAAGTCTTTGGCACCCGGAACGAGCGCGAACTCAAGAAGCTCCAGCCCCGGGTCGTGGCCATCAACGAGCTCGAGGGACGCGTCAAGGCGCTGAGCGACGAGCAGATGGCTGCGCGGGTCCTCGAGATTCGCCGTGAGGTCGAACGCGCTGCCCGCGACGGCAAGAAGCCCTTCGATGAACTCGACCGCGACGACGTCAATGGCATCCTCGACACGTACATGCACGAGACCTTTGCGCTCGTTCGTGAGGCCGGCCGTCGGGTGCTCGGGATGCGCCATTACGACGTCCAGCTTATCGGCGGCATGGTGCTGCACTCGGGCCGCATCGCCGAGATGCGCACCGGTGAGGGCAAGACCCTCATGGCGACGCTGCCCGCCGTGCTGAACAGCTTTATGCCTGGTGGCGTGCACGTCGTCACCGTCAACGACTACCTCGCCTCTCGCGACGCAGAGTGGATGGGACGCATCTACCGCTTCTTGGGTCTCTCCGTCGGCGTAGTGGTAGCGCACCAAGGCGACCGCGCAAAGAAAGAGGCTTACACCTCCGACATCACCTACGGCCAGAACAACGAGTTCGGCTTCGATTACTTGCGCGACAACATGAAGTTCTCGCTCAATGACTACAAGCAGCGCGGACACGGTTTTGCCATCGTCGACGAGGTCGACTCGATTCTCATCGACGAGGCGCGTACCCCCCTCATCATCTCGGGCCCCGCCGAAGACAACTCCGTGCTTTTCCGCCGCGCGAATGCCATCGTGCCCCAGCTGCGCAAAGACGAGCATTACACGGTCGATGAGAAAGCGCGCAGCGCGCTTTTCACCGAGACGGGCGTCGACAAGATCGAGCAGCTGCTCGGCGTCGACAACCTATACGACCCCGCCAACATTCAACTGCTGCACCACGCCAGCCAGGCGATTCGCGCCCACGCCCTCTACAAGCGCGATGTCGACTACGTGATCGAGAACGGTGAGGTGGTGATCGTCGACGACCACACCGGCCGGTTGATGTACGGCCGCCGGTGGTCCGATGGCCTGCACGGGTCCATCGAGGCCAAAGAGGGTGTGCGTATCCAGAACGAGAACCAGACCCTCGCGACCATCACCTTCCAGAACTACTTCCGCATGTATCGCAAGCTCTCCGGCATGACCGGTACCGCCGACACCGAGGCCGAGGAGTTCGCGAAGATCTACAACCTCGACGTTGTGATCGTGCCGACCAACAAGCCGATCATTCGCGACGACCAACAAGACCTCGTGTACAAAACCGAGCCCGAGAAGGTCGACGCGATCGTCGAGGACATCCGCGAATATCATGAGAAGGGCTCGCCCATCCTCGTCGGCACCGTGTCGGTGGAGAAGAGCGAGGTCCTCGCGCGAAGACTGACGAAGCTCAACATTCCCCATAGTGTGCTCAACGCGAAACGTCACCGCGACGAGGCCACCATCGTGGCCCAGGCGGGACGTCTTGGCGCGGTCACCATCGCCACCAACATGGCCGGCCGCGGTACCGATATTCTCCTCGGCGGTAACCCCGAGCACCTCGCGCGCGCCGAGGTGGCGTCGCGCATGGGGCAGAGCGACGAGCAGGTCGCCCAGTTCGCGTTCCTGACCGGCGACCCTTCGCTGATCAACGTCGAGAAGCTCGCCCAACGCGACAAGACCGAGGCCAAGTTCCTCGAGGGTTGGCTGCGCCGGCAAGAGCAAGAGCGCGAGCGAGCCGAAGAGGCCAAAGCCAAGGGCGAAGAGTACGCACCCCCGAGCGACCTACCCGCCACCCTCGACGAGGCCCGCGAGGCCATCTACATGGAGCGAAAGGCCTTCTACGAAGACGCTGTGAAGAGCTACGCAGAGTTACTGCCCCAGCTCGAGGCACAGTGCAAAGCCGCGAAACAGCAAGTCCTCGCCGCGGGCGGCTTGCGCATCATCGGCACCGAGCGCCACGAGTCTCGCCGCATCGACAACCAGCTGCGCGGCCGCGCTGGGCGACAAGGTGACCCAGGATCGTCTCGTTTTTACCTGTGCCTTCAAGACGACCTCATGCGGATTTTCGGCTCCGATCGCATGATCCGCGTCATGGAGGCGCTCGGCATGGAAGACGGCGTCCCGATCGAACACAAGATGGTGACGAGCTCCATCGCCAACGCGCAGAAGCGGGTCGAGGGGATGCACTTCGACAGCCGCAAGAACGTCCTCGAATACGACGACGTCATGAACCAACAGCGCAAGGCCATCTACGGTCTGCGTCGACGGGTGCTCGAGGCCGACCCTGCGTACCAGCGCGAGAGGTTGGGCACGTCGGCGGAGGGCAAAGACCTCGGCACCGCCATGCGCGAACTCGTGCTCGACCTCGCGGAGGAAGCCATCGTCACCGCCGTCGGTGCGAACTGCCCTGAGAAAAGCAAACCGGACACCTGGACGGTGGCGGCGATCAGCGACGAGCTCCAAGCACTCCTCGGGGTGCATGTAGACCTCACGGCCACCCCTCGCGATCGCGATTTGCTGCTCGATCGCGCGTGGTCAGAGGTGGAGCGCTTTTACAACACCAAGGAGTCGAGCGTCGGCGCCGATGTTTTGCGACAAATCGAGTCCTATCTCTACCTGCAGACCATCGACGCGCGATGGAAAGAGCACTTGCAGCAGATGGATCACCTGCGGGAGGGCATCCACATGCGCTCCTACGCGCAGCGCGACCCGAAGCAGGAGTACAAAAAAGAGGGCTACAACCTCTTCGTGAACCTGATGGCGCGCATCCGTGACGAGGTGCTCGAGAAGGTCTTCAAGGCACAGGTACAGCAGCAGTCGCAGGAGGACGTCGAGCGCCTGCGCAGAGACCGCCAGCGACGTGCGGTCGCCGAGGCGAGTCGACAGCAGGCAGCGCATCCGGGCAACAACGCCGGTGCCAACGGCACGGCGCCGCCCGCGCCCGTCGCTGCAGCCAACGGCATCAGCGGCGCTGCCATGAGGCCTCCCGCCATGGGGGCCTCATCGTCGACGCTGAGCGTAGCCATGAGCATGAGACCGCCGGCAGCGGGGTCTGCCTCCAACACCGCAAGCGCCGCTGCGCGCGCGCGCCCCATGCCGACTCCCCGCACCGCTCCTCGCCCTGCGGTCGAGGACGACGACGGAGGCCTCAACCGCGCCCAGCGACGCAAGATGAAGGCACAGAAGCGCAAGAGCCCGTAAGGCAGCGGGCGCATCGCCGACGCACACGAAAGGGCAGCGCGAGTTCTCTCGACGCTGCCCTTGCTTCGTCGAGGTCAAGTCGGCTTGACTTGCCTCTCGCACGACGATGAACGGCTTATTGTGCGCCGGTGGCCATCGCGGGGTGCTCGTTCCAGTCGTACCTGACCTTCGCGAGTTTCGCTCGCACCACCTCGGGGTCAGCGCCGGCGCACTGGGCCAGGAAGTCAGGCAGCCATTGCTCCACAGCCGCTTGCCCGATCTGGAGACCCGCCACGTTATCGCTTTCGAAGTGCACGCCTGCGACCGAGCGGAAGGACGCGACCGCGAAGTCGAGGTTGCGTGCTTCGGCAAGCTGCTCATCGCTGAGGTCAAGCAAGGTGGCCAGTACCGTCGAGGAGATCGACGCTGCCGAGTGCATGGCCGGCCAACTGGGGTGTCGGGGCGAGCCCTCCGGGTAGGCCGTGGCGCTCTCCGGGCGGTCGAGGTTGAGTGCAGCCACCTTCGCCTTCAAGCTCTCGGGCACACCTGCGAGTTCACCGCGATGAATGGCCCAGATGGCCTCTTCAGGCCGCGCCCGCCCTTCGTGCCACTTGCAGGCGAACGCCGACGGGGACACTGCCGCCGTCGCCATGGCCAAGACACCTTGGGTGGTCACGACGGTGTTCACGAAGTCGGCTTGGCTCAACTGCGGCACGACGCTCTTGTCGAACTTGGCGCCCTCGCTCAGGAACTGCTTGAGCAGCGCGCTTGGCCACTCTGACGGGAGGTCGGCGTGGACCGCCTCCGCGGCCTTGTCGAGGCTGTAGCCGGCGAAGAGCTTCGGCACCCGGTCTCCGAGCACCGCGGTCACGTCGTTGCCGCTGCGCCGCACCAGTTGCATGTCGACGATGCGCTCGAGTTCGGCGAAATATCCTGGGTCGCCGGGGTGTGTGGGGGTCGTGAGGTCGGTGGGCGCGACCAAGACGCGGGGGTTCGTGGGCAGGAAGGGACTTACGGCGTTGGAGTTGCGCAGGGCCTCTGCGTCTTCCGCGCTCAGCGGGAAGCGCACTTCGGGCCCATTGTGCTTGGCAAAGCGCAGCGTCTCCTTCGTTCGCACATTGCCGGCGTCTGCAAGGCGTACCGCGACGAGGGCGCTCGGTCCGCGCACCGGGTTCTCCGCTGGCGGGAGGGCGAGAGGCGTCGCCACCGCTCCTGGCAGCCGAGGTGTCCCGTCTCGCTGGAAGGTCGAGGCTCCTGGTGTGTCACAGGCAGGTGAAGCCACGGGCGTCGCGGGGGGCAAGGCCGCCGGGGGGACGTCTGCTGGACTCGGCGCTGGGCGAGAGGGACGGAGGAACGGCGGTAGACTCGGGAAGGGCATGTACGACGCTCCGCGGCGGATGCCGCTCAAGGTAGATGTAGGTGCGTTGTGCACACCCACATTTTCGGAGCCAGTGTGCAGCGGTGCTCAGATCTCCCCTCCGTCACCTGACCGAGGAGGCTGGCCACTGGCTGCCGCCGACCTTGTGACACAGACGCGACCCATCGGTATCGTGGCCCCAGATGGTCTCCCCGCCCGGTCCGCCTGCCGATGAGCACACGTCGCTCCGCGTCGTGGTGGGTACCGCGCTCGAGCAGGACCCTGGCCTCCGTGGCGAGTGGGAGGAGCAGCTGCGGGCGGCCCAGCTCGATCCCGCTGTCTTCGGGGGCGCCTTCGGCACCAATGTGTGGGCAGGGCGCTACGAGGTCGATCGGCTGATCGGCCACGGCGGGCAGGGGGCCACCTTCGCGGCGACCGACCGCAAGACCGGCGCGCGCGTCGCCATCAAAGTACTCGATCTTCGTCACGCGAAGGATTGGAAGCGGCTCGAGCTGTTCGAGCGAGAGGTCGAGGTGCTGCGCTCCGTGCAGCACGAGAGGATGCCGGCCCTCCTCGACGTCCTCGATGACCCTGCCACAGGTGCCCGCGCCCTCGTCATGTCCCTCATCCCCGGCGAGGATCTCGGCACGGTATTGCGCCGAGAGGGGCCGCTTGCCGAGGCCGCCCTGTGGCGCGTGCTCGTCGATGTTCTCGGTGTGCTCGCGG
>JBMTAX010000194.1:0-6271 GCA_049429145.1 Myxococcota bacterium | reverse complement strand
CGGCAATTCGACTTCGTACAACAAACGGAGCAGGCCCGCGTCTCGCAGCAGCGGCTCCAGTATCGGCCAGAGCGAGGAAACCGCTCGTGCTCTCTCGAGGGCGAAGGTGGCCACTGCGCCAACGTCACAGTCTCGCGCCTTGTGCACTTGCTTTCCTCTGCCGACGAGAACGTTCTCCTTCGGCAACACCTGCTGCAGGTATTCCTTGGCGACCAGGGGCAAGGAGTGAGGCGTTGCTCTCGTGGGGTCCACGAGGAAAGAAGCTAGCTGGGTATCGGCCTCCACACCCGCCACAGCGAAGCCGCGTGTTTCAAACGCTCTCAGCAGGTTTTTGACGTCGTGGACGACTTTCCGTGCCTGCCCGTCGGAGAGCCACGCACGCAGCAGCTCCCGGCCCTGTTCATCCAGCCCTTCCCTTTCCTCAACGAGCGAGAGGTACACACCGTCAGAACCCGAAACACAAATCGCAAGCCCAACCAGCTCGCGCTTGCCGTGGAGACCTTCGTCGACCACCGCAAAGAGACCCGTCGGCTTTTCCTTCACAAGCGAGGCGAGGAATGCACCGACGTCGCGAGAGTCGCTCAACACGGATGCGGTTGAATCTTCACCGGGCGCAAGCTCGTCTGCGCGCGAAGGTGCCGCGAGAAACGAAAAGAACTGCAGCTCACGATAGAGTTCGTCGAGACGTTCGGGTTCTTGCGGGGACAGCCTCAGTTCCTCAACGACGACATCCAGCGGTACGTGCTGATCGATCGTGACGAGGTCACGACTGAGGTACGCAAGGTCGCGATGCTCGCGCAATGCGTTCCCCTTGGTGCCCTTCACCTCGTCAACGTGTGTGAATACCTCGTCAAGCGAGCCGTATTGTTCGAGCAACTGCACGGCTCCCTTGAGCCCGATGCCTGGCACCCCAGGTACGTTGTCCGCTTTGTCACCGACGAGGGCGAAGAGATCGACAATCTGTCGTGGGGGAACCCCCCACCGTTTGCGCACCACCTCGGGATCCCAAGTGACATCGCGCAGCGAGTCGATCATCCGCACGTCTTCATCGATGAGCTGGGTGAAGTCTTTGTCCCCTGAGAAGATGTGCACCTCGTGTCCCGCGCCGCGCGCGAGCCGCACCAGGGTGCCGATGACGTCGTCGGCTTCGTAACCGGGGAAGCGCAACACGGGAAAGCCATGGGCGGCGACCAGCTCGTCGACGAGGGCGAGCTGCGCGCGGAGTTCTGACGGCATGCGTGGCCGCTGCGCCTTGTACGCGGGGAACCGCTCATCACGAAAGGTGCGGCCCGGCGCATCAAAGACCACCGCCCCATAGCGAGGACGACGGCCCGCGAAGAGCTTCCGAAACATGGCCGCGAAGCCGTAAACAGCGTTGGTCGGGATCCCGGTGGTCGTGGTGAAATTCCCGGGAATTGCGAAGAACGCGCGATACAGAAAGGCGCTGCCGTCGATCAGCACGACGCGGTCAGGCGACGTCATCGCTCCTCCCTTGCCGTAAAGACGACGACACGCGTCGCAGCTCAGTGCTTCGCGCGGTAATAGGGGTTGGCACCGGCGGCGTGGTCGGTGGTGTCGATGAGCCTCAGCCCGGGCATCGCCTTCGCGACGCGCTCTTGAATGCCCTGCTGCAGGGTAACCGCTGCCATCCCGCATCCCTGGCAGCCGCCGCCCATCAACACGTAGGCAATGTCCCCGATGAGATCGAGCAGCTCGACGTAGCCCCCGTGGGCGGCCACACCGGGATTGATCTCTTTCTCGAGGAGGTCTTGCAGCTGAATCGCTCGCTCATCGGTCCAGCCAGCCTCGAGCCGGGCGTTGCTGAACTTAAAACCAGAGCCTCCGTCGGCGCTGACGAAGTCGATGGTGGCACCGTCGAGAGTACGCGCGCTGTTCTCGTCGACGAAGTAGCAGAGCCCGTCTCGCTCGATGACGAAGTCTGTCTCCCCCTTCTCTTCGACTTTGATGATGCCGAGCTCATAGTCGGCTTTCTTCGCCCCCATACGTCGTGCGCCGACCTTGATGGCGTGGTCTCCGTCGCCCTCTTCTTCGACGGCGGCCCGAAACTGCGCGAGCGCGTCGGCCGTGACCTCAAACGCGGGTGGGTTCTCGGGGCGCGGCGGTCGTGGAGGGGGCGCAGCCGCGGCGGGCTTCGCAGGCTTGTTGCGGTTCGGGTTGTCGATCTTGAAGCCCTCGCGCTCCCCTTCTTTCACATAGTCGATACGAATGTGGTCGGCGCGCGCGGCAGACTCTGCATCGACGACGAGGGTCACCCCATCACACGCCACGGTCCGGTCACCGGGCTTCTTGTCATCGAAGAAAAGGCCGTGCTCGAACTCGGGGCTAATCTCGAGCCGCAAGAAGGATCCATCATCCTCCTGACGAGCAGCGAGCATCGCCGCGATGGCGCCCGCAGTCACCGTGACCTGCAACGGCGCCGCCCCGTCGTCGACCAAGGGAGAGTGCGGAGGCTCCCCCTGGCCATCGACCGTCGCACCGAGGATCTCTTCAAGCTCTCCAGTCTCGCGCAGCTCACGCAGGATGTCCGCGCCCCCCACGAATTCACCCGCCACGTAGAGCTGGGGAATGGTCGGCCAATCGGAGTACTCCTTGATGCCTTCGCGTACCTCGGGGCGAGCGAGCACGTCGACGGTAGCGTAATCATCGAGCAGCTCGTCGAGAATCTCGACGACGCTCGCGGAGAAACCGCACTGCGGTCGCGCGCGGGTTCCCTTCATGAACAGCACCACCCGGTGTTGCCGGGTCATCGCCTCGAGTTCTGCACGCAGCGCCGCTGTGAGAGCCATGGTTCCTCCCGCCCTCGCACGAGGGCACAGGGTGGGTCCTTCTAGCGACCGCGCAGTGCCCCGTCATCCCTCCGCTGCGGTGGTCGGCCGGAAGTGGGTTGCCCCCCGCGGGCTAGGGCCCGAGGTCCACATCCAGCTCGACCCCGACCGGACAGTGGTCGCTGCCGAGGATGTGCGGGCTGATCCACGCGTCGCCGAGGGTCTCCTCGAGACCTTCCGTGATGAGAAAATAATCGATGCGCCAGCCGAGGTTGTCCTTCCGTGCCCGTACTCGCGTCTCCCAGAAGGTATACGCCCCAGGCCGGTCGCCGTGTTCCGCGCGGAAGGTGTCGACGAACCCGCCATCGAGCAGCGCCTGAAACACCTGCCGCTCCTCTGGCAAGGCACCGCTGAGGTGGCCCCACTTCTCGGGCAGCGCGAGGTCGATGTCCCGGTGAGCCGTGTTGTAGTCGCCGCCCACCACCACCTCTCGCCCCTCTGCCCGCAGCCGGTCGACATAAGCGTGGAACGCCGCGTAAAAGTCCATTTTGTAGCGCAAGCGCGGCTCCCCAGAGCCTCCATTGGGGAAGTAGATGTTGAGCAGCACGAAAGCGCCGTGATCGGTGATGAGGATACGGCCCTCGTTGTCGAAGCGCTCTTCACCAAAACCACGACCCACAACGTCGCAGCTGAGCCCCTCACGCCAAAAAGTAGCCACCCCCGAGTATCCCTTGCGCTCTCCTGCACAGTAGGCCGCCTGAAACCCTGGTGGAGGCATCAGCTCGGGGGGTACCTGGTCGACGCTGCACTTCGTCTCCTGCAGCAGGATGATGTCGCTGTCGCTCGACCACAACCAGTCGAGATCGCCGCGTTTGTGCACAGCGCGGATGCCATTCACGTTCCAGCTGGTCAGCCGTACCATGGTGTGTTCCTCCTCCCGCAATTCCATTTCGTTCGACGAAGGTGCATGTGTTTCAACCTTGCAGGCGCTGCTGTTCAGCGACGATGAGAGACATGGCACGCCCCTCGTCTCGCCCGACCTCGCGCCTCACCCACGCCGCGAGGTCCTCCTCGAGCATGCGATCCGCAAACTCGTGGCAGGCAAAAAGGAGGGCGTCGGTCTCCTCGAGCGCGCGTACAAGCGCCCCCTGGGCGACCTGCCCACCGTTCCCACCGCTGACCCGCTCCCCGTCATCCACCGCAGCGAGGGCTTCGAGCTTCTCGAGGACGAAGGTCAGCCACCAATCGGCCTCCTCGGGAAGTGGCTGATGCACCTCGACAGCCTCTGTGACCACCTCAGCGAGCATCTCTCGTAGGGCGTCAGTCTCAGAGAAGTGTTGGGCCGCCTCGACGCCCGCGAGCCCATCCCGCCCCGACAGCCGTGCCTGGGCAGCCTTCCAACCCGCCCTTATCGAGAGGCTACGAGCCGTGACGTCATGACAGAGGTCTGCCATGGGCCCCACGAGTTCTTCGGGCAGCGGATGTTCCACGGGCTCGTCGACGACCGCAGGAGTGAGCAGTTGGCCTTGACGCCGAAAGCTCCCGACTACAGCGACGATGACGATGACGACGGCAAACAGGCTCAAGATGCCCACAGGCCACCTCTCTCCAGACATGACGTGCGACAACGACGCCGCGGGGGGTGCATATCGCGCGCACCCCAATGTCGCACGGGTCATCGTTCAAATGCGCTGACCGACACGGTCAACGATGCGCGGGAGGCAGTCCGCTCTTTCCGTTCACGGCTCACCGCAGGAACGGGAGCGGGGCTTGGCGGTAGTCTGCGGGCAGCTCGAGGTCGCGCGGTCGCAGCGGCTGTTCGTGGAGCTCCACCACCTTGGCCCGAACGACGCCACCGTGTTTGCGTCGCCACTCGAAGAGGAGAGGCGTGCCGCCGCCCCCTGCCGCGGCGAGGGCTGCACCCAGATCTCCGCCGCCGGGGCGCAGGGCGACCAAGAGCTGACCTAGCCCGCCGCGGGCGTCGATGGAGGGTGCCCGCGCAAGGGCGTAGAGGTCACCGCTGGTGCGGTCCTCAACGAGAAAATGACGTACCTCCCGACCGAGCAGTCGCCCCGTCCCGCGGTCGTTGACAAGGAATCGGTCGGCACGCGGCGTGGATTTCGGCAGGACCCTTCTCTCGAATGCCTGGAGGTCGTGGGATGCCACCGCGCAGGCCGACGGCATAGCGCCAAGACAGAACACGCCAAGGAACCAGCGCCGCCCGGCGATGACCCACTCGACGTCGAGACGCGTATCACCGGCCGCAGACAAGAGAGCCCGTGCACGTGAGGTGGTACCCTCGCTCTCCACATCGACGTGGAGCACTCCCTCGAATGCGAATGCCGAGGGGCACACCAGGGAGAGCAGGCTTGCTAGGAGGAACGGGCGCATAAGGCAGAGCTAGCGCTTTCGTCGGATCTCGTCGATATAGGCCTCGGGTCCTGGCTTGACGCGGGGAGCCAGCGGGCACAAGACACCCCATGGTCACGACTCCCAGCTCGCTGCAAGACACCTACGCCCCCCATGGGATCTGCTTCGGCTGCGGCCCCGCCAACGCCCAAGGTCTCCGCATCCAAAGTGTCGTCGACGGTCACGAGGTGACAGCGAGCTGGTCGCCCCTCCCCCACCACGAGGCCTTCCCGGGGATGCTGAGCGGCGGCATTACGGGAACATTGCTCGATTGCCACTCGAACTGGACCGCGGCGTATCACCTGATGCTCGCCCGAGGTGAATCGGCACCGCCATGTACGGTGACAGCAGAATACAGCGTCAAGCTGCGGCGACCGATTCCGACGACAGCTCCCGTTTTTCTTCGCGCGCGCGTGCTGGAGCTCGAGGGCGACCGCGCCACCGTCGAAGCGGAGCTCGAAGCGGGAGGAAAGGTCTGCGCCACCTGCAAGGGGGTGTTCGTGGCCGTGAAACCGGGTCACCCTGCCTACCATCGGTGGGGATGACGACGACATTCACCCCTCATCGACGCAACCATCCGGCAAAACCGAGGAGGCGTCGGGCAGCGGGCGTTCGCTGCAGTGCAAGGTCATCCCATGAAGATCCACCTCATCGACGGCACCTATGAACTCTTTCGAATGTTCTACGGCGCCCCCTCGCAGAAAAGCGCCGACGGTACCGAAGTAGGCGCCACTCGCGCCCTGCTCGCGAACCTGAAGGCTCTGGTACGGGACGACGACGTCACCCATGTGGCCTGTGCCTTCGACACGGTCATCGAGTCGTTCCGCAATCGGTTGTTTAGCGGCTACAAGACTGGAGAAGGCATCGACCCGGACCTCTACGCGCAGTTTCCGCTCGCCGAGGAAGCCGTGCGCGCTCTTGGCATCGTCTGTTGGTCGATGATGGAGTTCGAGGCTGACGATGCCCTCGCCACCTTTTCCGCACGTTACGCCGCCGACGACAGCGTTGAGCAGATACTCCTGTGCTCCCCCGATAAAGATCTCGCTCAATGTGTCGTGGGTAACCGCGTCGTGCTG
>JBMTAX010000193.1:0-6286 GCA_049429145.1 Myxococcota bacterium | reverse complement strand
CCTACGCCTTTGCCATCTGGCCCGATGACAGACGACAGGTCCCCCTCGAAGGGACTCTCTCGGCGGGTGCGCGTACGGCCCCTCTCGCGGCTGGCTATGGGGCCGTGCGCATGTCGTCACAGAACGGTGAGGCCGTTGTCGTCGTCGAGGGCATGACGCAGCGCAAGAGCAACCGGAACATAGACGAGCATCCGGTGCGCCTCGAGGTCAGCGTACCTTTGCGGGGGCAGCGCGCCGTCCGGGCGGCAACCCTTAGGTTTCGTCCTTGGACCCGGGAGCTGCTGGAACGAACGGCGGCCGACCTCGGTGGGCCTCCGCTCTACCCTTTGCGGGGGACGATTTCAGGGGCTCTCCCCGACGAGCTCATCACCCTGAGCGAGAAGGGGCCCATGCTCGCCCACCTCTCGCCCAACGCTGCGGTGATGCGTGCACCTGACGGGCGTCGCTTGCAGATGGAGCGGAGCGGGCTCGTGCTCGAACTTCCGCTGGTTTCTTCCCCGACGGCGCCCATGGAGGCGGTGCTGTTCTCGACGGTAGAGCGCACCCTGCATCTCGAACTTCTGGTGAACGGCCGAGTGGTGGCGCTGTTCGGGGGCGCACTGCAGCGAGGTCGTAACCTTGTGTCGCTGCCCGAGGACATGCCCCAAGAGGAGGGCTGGGTCGCGTTGCGGGTCTTCGCATCCCCGCTCGACCGTGAGACTTCCGTCGAGGCGGTTGCGTGGCGTTGGCCTGAGGTGGAAACACCTGCTGCGCTGCTGGAGAAGTTGTCGAGCATCGCGCCCTTGCGTGACCTCGAGGATCCCCTTTATCGACATTTCCTTCATCATCCTCCGCAGTCCGGGGAGCCGCGGCGCGCGCGCCGCGCCCGTGTCGAGGCGAGCCCCTCGCTCATCGCGAACGTCGCTCCGCCAGTGCGCGTGCAGCGCGACAAGGCGCGAGCGGCGCGAGCGGCACAGACCCAACGTTACCGTACGCCCTTTCGCCTCGTCGGTGTCTTCTTCGCGCTGTGCGCTGGCATGGTGGCCCTGCGAGGTCTGCGAGCATCTTCGCCTCTGGAGGAGGGGCCACGGGCTGTGTCGGCGGAGCGCGCCCCACTCTTTTGGGCTGCCCTCGCGGCGGCCGCTTCGCTCGGCGTGATCGGCGTGCTCGACTGGGTGGTTGGATTTTGCCTCGGCGGCGGATGAAAACGACGGCGCGGCCCCCTCATGACCCCACGAGTAGAGTAGTCTCACCCCATGCAGGTCGGCGATCTCGTCGATGGAAGGTTCAGGCTCCTCGAGCTGCTCGGTGAAGGAGCGGCCGGCAAGGTGTTTCGTGCCGAGGACCTCGCGCGTGACAGCTTGTTCGTGGCGCTCAAGCTGCTCCACACCAAAGACCCTCGCTGGGAGAACTTCTTTCGTCGTGAATTCGACGTGCTCTCGAAGCTGCACCACCCGAACCTGGTGAGCGTGTACGACTTCGGCCCTGCGCCTGAGGAAAACACCTTCTACTTCGCGCAGGAACTCGTCATCGGCAAACCCTTGCTCGACATCGTCGCGGGCAAGAAGATCGACGAGGTCGCCGGGCTCTTCATCGAGATCTGTCGCGCACTCGAGTTCATCCACGGCCACGGGGTCCTTCACCGCGACTTGAAGCCCGCGAATATCCTCGTGCAGATGCATGCCGATCCTGGCGAACGCGTGCGCGTGCTCGACTTCGGCTTGTGGCGCGAACTTGATAACACCCCACAGAAGGGGGCGCGGTGGGCAGGAACGCCGCCTTACCTCGCCAGCGAGGTGCTGCGGGGGTACGGCCACTCCATCTCTGCCGACCTCTACGCCGTGGGCGTGACGCTGTTTCAAGCCATCACCAGGAAACTCCCCCATGGGCGCGGGACTCCGCAGGAACTCTTGCAGGCACGCAAGTCGGCTGCGCCCGACCTTTCGGGCGTCACCGCACGGCCGATCGCTGAGCTCGTAGCGCGCTTGCTCGACGAAGATCCCGCACAGCGACCGACGACGGCAGCAGAGGTGGCTGCCGCACTCGCCGCGGTGGTCCCGCAAAATACCCAATCGCTTCCCATCACCTTGGGGCGGGCACGGCTCGTCGGAAGGGAAGCGGAACAAACGAGGCTCGCTGAAGCCTTGGTTGCGTTGCGGGAACGCCGCAGTGGTGCGCCTCGTCTCGTGCTCATTGAGGGCGATGACGGTGTTGGTAAGTCTCGTCTCGTCGGGGAGCTGAAGGCGAACGTGCAGCTCGAAGGGGGGCGAAGCGCGATCGGGCGTTGCATCGAGGACGCGCGCTGGAGCTACCGACCCATCGGCGAACTCATTCGCACGCTACTGCCGCTCGGTCAGCGCGAGCACCTCGACGACGCACAGCGCGGCATCGTCGCGATGCTGTGCCCCGAGACAGCTGAGCGAGAACGGGAGCGCACCAATGAGTTACATCGTGAAGAACGGGAGCAATTCCACCAAGACGCAGCCGCCATCTTCCTCGGGCTCGGGCGACTTCAGCCTTGTGTGCTCATCGTCGAGGACGTGACGAGCTGTGATGCGGGGAGCACTGCATTGCTCGCCGCGCTTCTGCGGCGCGCGAAGGGGGCCGGCGTACTGGTGGTGTTGACCGCAGGGCCCAGTGCGCTTCATGGTCCCGTCCCTCGGGAATTGCTCGAGGCTGCGGGTCGAGATGTCCTACGCCTCTCGGTACAACCCCTCGAGCGCGAGGACGTGGGACGACTCATCGCGGGGCTGCTCGGAGTGGCCGAGGTGCCAGTTCCCGTCGTCGATACGGTGGTCGCTCATTCCCGAGGCAACCCGCTGCTCGTCGAAGAACTGGTGTCGCTGTTCATCGAGCGGGGAGACTTGCGTCGTGGTCAGCGGGGCTGGTTGCTCGACCAGTTTGATTCTCGCGTCACCGCACCAACGGCACTCCTCGAGGTACTGACGGAACGTATCGCGCGGCTGAGTGAGTCCGAGCGCAGAACACTGTCGGCGCTCGCGGTCTTCAATCGCCCCTCGGGCCCCAAACTGCTCGCCGCCATTGGTGGCGTAACTCGTAGCGACGCGCGACAGGCCCTCAGCTCCGCCGAGACCCATGGCCTCGTCCGGGTCGTGGGCGAAGAGAATGGTCGGCCCCGCGTCGTGTTTCGGCATCCCCAAGTGCGGGAGGTGTTGCTGGATGACCTGCGTCGGGGCGGTGTGCTGAAGACGTGGCACCGCACCGCTGCCGAAGTGCTCGAGGAGCGGGCAGAGGAACGTGGAGGCCTCGACGCCATCGCCGAAACCTTAGCCTATCACTACGAGCAGGCTGAACTCGCGCTACCAGCGCTGCAATGGTTGCTGCGTGCGGCCGAGGGTGCACAAGCGCGACTCGCGTTCGATGAAGTCATTCAGCACGCGCGACGCGCCATTCGCTTGTTGCCCCGCGCGCGGGCATCGGTGGACGTGGTCGTGAAATGCGATTTGTTGATTGGGCGCGCCATGCTCGCCTCGGGGCGGCTGGCGGAAGGCAGCGCTTTCCTCGAGAACGCGGTCTCCCGTTCAGATGCCTTGAAAGATCCAGAAGGCTTCGCGGAGCTCCATGTCTGTCTCGGCCGAGTACTTCACCAGCTCGGCTCCGCCAGCAACGGGCAGCGATTGGTCAGTCGGGCCACGGAGCTATTGCCGCTCGAGGCGAGTGCGCTCGCTCGCGCACGGCTCCACCTCGCCAACGGGATGTTGCATCAGCGACTCGAGCCAGCGCTCGCGACACGGGAGGCCGAGAACGCCCTGCGATTGCTGCCTGAGCCGAGAGCAGTGGGGGACGAGCTCGCTGCATTCGAGGTGTTGACCGTGGCATCGTCGTTCGCTGGGGAACGTGAGCGAACGATCCGCTACGCAAAACACCGTGTTCGTCTCGCAGAACGCCATTCACGCCCCCTCGAGAAGATCACCGCGCTGCGCCACCTCGCCGCTGCCCTTGGCGTGACGGGGCAGCGTCTCGACGCTCGCAAGCACCTGAACCAGGCGTTGCGGTTGGCGCGCGACACAGAGTATCGCCTCGAGGAGGCATTGCTCCTGCAGTCGCTCGGAGAGCAGCTCTACATCTCAGGGCAGTACAAAGAGGCCATCGTTCGCTTCCAAGAGTCGGCGAAGCTCTCTGCTCAGCTTGGTCAGCAGGCAGACCGCGCTGAGGCCCTGATGTTTCTTGGCGCATGCTACCTCGCCAAGGGTGAGTACGAGCGTTCCATCGATCACCTGAAGTCGGCACTCGAGGCATTCGAACGACTCGACCACGTCGCCAACCTCGTATCGTGTCGTAGCCTCATGGCGAATGCCCATCTTGGAAAGCGGCAGCTCGACGAGGCCGAGAAGATTCTTCGCGCAGCGGCAAAGCGACTCCCTGCAGAGGGCTTCGCAGCGGCACGGGCCGACGTGTATTTGGCCCAGGGAAACCTTTTCTCGACGAGGGGGGACCACAAACGCGCACGTATCGCCTACCTGCACGCGACCGCGCTCTCGCGCAGCGTCGGTGATCTTGTCCGCTTGGGGGAGGGCCTCATCGGGTATGGGGCCCTGCTCCTGCGCATGGAGCATCCCCGTCGCGCCCTGCGGTTGGCGAGGCGCGCTCACAATCTGTTCGTCTCGCTGGATGCCCGTGGGCACATGAAGCGCACGCTGCCCCTGTTAAACGCTGCCGAGGGGCTCGCGACCCTGGGGACCCCGCCCCCCGTTCGAAAGACCCGGGCGCACCAGACGAGCTAAGGGGGTCCCCGCATCCCCTCGCGTCTGGCCGCTGCTTTTCGTCGGCCCTTGGGGCAAGCTCGTCTCATGAACCGACCTCTCAAGATCGCAGGTGCTCTCACTGCTACGGCTGCGGCATCCCTCGCCGCCATTCTCGCCTCCGTCGACATAGAGGGTGCCGTTCGAGCGAAGCAGCGCGAACTCGAGGCAGAACTTGGCGAAACCCTTGGTCGCCCCCTCTCCATCGGCGGTATCGAGGCCCGCGTCTTCCCCTCGCTGCAGGCAGAGCTCACGGGCCTGCGTGTCGCGGGGAAAGACGACGAGAGCCCCGCTTTGCTCGCCGTGGGTCGGGTGAGCGTTGGCTTCTCCTGGTGGCGTGCGGTCACGAGCTTTGGTCGAACCCTCGAGGTGTCCTCCTTTGAGGTGGTCGATGCGCAGGTGCATTTAGAGAGAGATGCGTCTGGGCGCTGGAGCTTCGACGACATCCTGGAACGACAGGCGGCACCGTCTTCACTGGAAGAAGACCAAACCGAATCGCCGGCCGACCTCGCGTTCCTCGAGGGTGCCCGCATCGCTCGTGTGGCCCTCGTGAACGCTCAGATAACCGTCGACGACAAAACCCTGGGACGGCCCCTTGCCTTCAGAGAACTCAACCTCGTGGTTTCCGACGTGCGCCTCGGAGCGCCTCTTGAAGCGCAGCTGTCCTTGCAGCTCGTGGACGGCACCTCGGTCACACCCCTGTCGACGTCGGTCCGGTTCAAGAGTCTGCCCGCCGACCTCCGTTTCGACCCTGTGCCCGCTCTGTCGCTGCGGCTAGAACTCGGCAAGCTCGATGTCACTCCCTGGGGCAAGCTGTTGCCCCGAGATGCGCTTGCGCCAAGGGGGGGCACCCTCGAGGTCCGCCTCGGCGCTGAGGTCGAAGAAGATCTTGCGAGCTATCGAGCAGACCTCCAGCTCGGCGCGGCGGGGCTGCTCCTCGGGGATGAGGCCCATCGCGGGAAACCCCTCGATCTCAATGCTGCCGCCACCGTCGACATCGCCCCCACGGCCGGTCGGTACCAGCTGAGCCAGCTCGACGTCACCGGCACCGGACTTCGACTGAATGGGACCGCGACGGCGAAGCAGCCGTCGCTCGCCGGCCTCACGGCTGCTGACGTGTCGCTGCAAGTCGACGACCTCGCACGCTTGCTCGCTGTACTGCCCGCTGGTGCTGACCTTCTTCCTGCGGAGCTGTCACTGGCCGGTCCGTTCGCATCACGCGTACGCACCGATGGGGCGAAGCTGGAGCTCACCGTTGACCTCGATGCTGCACACGTCGTCTATGGCGACACCCTCGACAAGGGCGCGGGCAGGGCGCTTCACCTGAAGCTCACAGGTCAGAGAGACGGAGCGGGGCTTCGCTTAGACCCCGTGCACCTCCGTGTTGATGCCCTCGACGTCGCCGGGACCGGCCGGCGGGGTCGCCATCGACCCGCAGCGGTTGTCGCATGAGGTGGTGCTGTTGGCGGACAAGCTCGATGTCGGCGAGGAGCTCGAATAACATTATCAATTGACAGTCTAGACAAAATTAGACATATCTATAG
>JBMTAX010000192.1:0-6292 GCA_049429145.1 Myxococcota bacterium | reverse complement strand
CCCCCACGCGGTGTTGCCCCGGCACCACGTCGACGTAGGTCTCGAGACCCGTCGCCAACACGAAATCACCGACGAGAAACCTCGAGGTATGGGTGCTGCGCAACCGGAGCCGGGCTCTGCCCGCCGGAGGCTCGTCCTGTGTGGACGATACAGGGAGGGCGGCGGGCTCGGACGACGGCTGCGTTGGTGGAAGTGACAGCAATATCTCGCGCTGCTCGTCGGCGATGACGGTGAAGTCCACCGTCGTGTCCTCATGCCCTGCAATGGTAGCGCGGAGTCGGTGAACCCCCGGCACGAGGGATGACACGAGCAGCGGGGCGACCCCCACTTCCTTGCCGTCCAAAAAGAGCGATGCACCAGCGGGCACCGACGTCACCGACAAGGCTGCAGTCTCAGGGCGCAACGCGAACATGACGCGCTGCTCCTCTCCTCGGCGCGCAAGCGACACTGCCTGGCTCTCTGGCTGAAATCCTGGCGCGGCGACGACGATTCGTACGCCTGCCCCTCTCGGAACGTCGACGAAACGTGCCTCGCCACCGCGCGCTTCCACCTCATCAGAGCCGGTCCAAGCAACCCCAGGGTGAAGCACACGTACCCGTGCGTTCGAGGGCTGGACCTGCACCAGAAGCGCGAGCGGTGCATCGCTGGGCCGCGCAAGGAAGAAGAACGCAAGGGAAAGCAGCGCCCCGACGAGCGCCACAAGCGGTCTGCCCGAGGAGCGAGGCTGTGGGTCGTGCCCCATGAGGAATCCTTTCGCTGCTTCATGCAAGCCCACGGTAACGCGGGCACAAGGCGGGACGCGAGCCCACCACAGAATGACCGCGACCCGTGAGCCTCTTCACCTGTGCGCCGCCGGCGATCTCTCGGAAAGGAGGGAAGTGACCGAAAAGGTCAGGAATGAAAGCCCTCGTCCCCGAACACCACTTCCATGACCTGCCCGGGAGCTGTTGAAGTGACGCGGTAATAGGTTTGTTTGCCGACGCCACGTGTCGACAGATAGCCAAGCCCGCGCAGCTGCTTCAGCATGGTCGAGGTGGCCGACAAAGAAAGCCCGACGAGCGCGGCCACATCCCCGACGCACAGTTCGGCGTGCGAGAGGGCGATCATGGCCTTGAGCCGTGAAGGGTGCGCGAGCCCTTGCAGACGGTCTGCAGCAAGCTGCAGTTCTTCATCACTCGGCATGGCGTCGAGCGCGACCTCCACTGCCTTCGGGTCGAAGACGGAGATTTCACGCGGCAAGACCGATGGGCGTCCTCCCCCCACCGGGGCGGGACGCGCCTTCACGCGTGGCCGGTAGCTCACGGGTTTTTTAAGGGGGACGGGCTTTGACTTCTTCTTGCGGACGGCCATCGAGGTAACGATTCCATGATTGTGCAACCGGCACAAGAAACCCGCCAGCAGAGCCGGGTCTCTCGGGGCTCCACCTCCTACCACGCGAGGTTTGCCCCACTTGCGCGGGAGGGGTGGTTAGGCGAGAGCCCCGCCATGCGTTCGAAGTACCTCGTCACTCCCGCCCTCCCCTACGCCAACGGACCTGCGCATCTCGGCCACCTCGTCGAGCATGTACAGGTGAATGTGTTCGTCCGCGCCTTGCGCATGGCTGGGGAGGATGTCCTGTGCGTCTGCGGCGCGGACAGCCACGGGACCCCCATCGAACTCCGCGCTGCCGAGGCCGGGATGAGCCCCGCGGACTTCACCGCGAAGTGGCAGGACGCTTTCGAGCGAAGCTTCCGCCGGTATGGCATCGAGTTCGATGGCGGCTTCGGGACCACACACACCTCCGAAAATGAACGCCATGCCGGGCGCATCTACGAGGCCCTCAAGTCAGGGGATCACCTCGAGCGACGAGAGATTGAGCAGCTGTATGACCCCGAAGCCGGTCGTTTTCTCGCAGATCGAATGGTGAAGGGCACCTGCCCGAGCTGCAGCGCCGCGGACCAGTATGGTGATTTCTGTGAAGTCTGCGGCAGCACCTACCGGCCCACCCAGCTCATCGACGCGCGCAGCGTCGTGACGGGGGCGACACCCGAGCTCCGCGCGAGTGAACACATTTTCGTTCGCCTCGGCGCCTTCGCTGAACCGCTTCGCCAGTGGACCCAACGTCCTGGGGTCGTCAACGAGGACGTGCAGAACTATCTGGGGCGCTGGTTTGAGGAGGGCCTGAAGGACTGGGACATCTCGCGTGACGCTCCGTACCATGGGTTCCCAATTCCAGGTGAGCAAGGGAAATACTTTTACGTGTGGCTCGATGCGCCCATCGGGTACATGAGCCTCACAGAGCGTGCCGCCGCCCTGCTAGGCCGGACGTTTGAAGACTACTGGTGCGATTCGTCGACGAGAATCTTCCATTTCATTGGGAAAGACATCACGTATTTCCATACCTTGTTTTGGCCAGCGATGCTCATGGCTGCCGGACATACGTTGCCAGAGAAGGTGTCCGTGCACGGAATGCTCACCGTGAATGGCGTCAAGATGTCGAAGTCACGGGGTACCTTCCTGCTGGCCGATGACCTTGCTGACGCACTCGGGGACAATGGTGTGCAGGCGCTGCGATATTATTTCGCCTGCAAATTGACCTCCCGTACCGAGGACATCGATCTGAACCTCGAGGACTTCACCCATCGGGTGAATGCAGACCTGGTCAACAAGGTGGTCAACCTACTCTCCCGCACCGTTCCCATGTTGCACCGGAACCACGAAGGCAAGCTGGGCCACCTCGATGTTGATGCGAGCGCGATGCTCGAGGAGGCGCGCGCAATCGCTGCCACCGTCGAGAGTTCCTACCGGCAGCTCGACTTCGCAAAGGTCGTGAAGGACGTCGTCGCCATCGCCGATCTCGGCAATCGCTACCTGCAAGATCAGAAGCCCTGGGACACCGTGAAAACCGACCCGGCCCGCGCCCACGCGCAGCTCACCACGGCACTGGCACTTGGTCGGACCTGCGTGGCTCTGCTCAAGCCCATTGTGCCCGCCATCGCCGAAATGACGGAAAGGATGCTTGGTCTCGACGCCCCCGGCTTCACCTTCGCCAATGCGTTTGAGGCGCCCGCTCCCGGCAGCCCCATCGGGCCCTACGAGCGGCTCTTCGAACGCCTCGACCTCAGCAAAGTGCAAGCACTGGCGCCAACGGCGCAAGGCGCAGAGGCCCCCACGTCGAAACCACCCACCTCTGCCCCTGCCTCGAAGCCCGCTGTGACCACCAAGGCGCCGACGGGTCCGGCACAGAGCAAGGCGGCTGGCAGCCCAGAGTCGCTCACCGATGAATGTGGCATCGACGACTTCATGCGCGTCGATCTGCGCGTTGCGGAGGTAATTTCCGCAGCGGACGTCGACGGCGCTGACAAACTGATCCGCCTCGAACTCGACGCAGGTCCCCTCGGCAAGCGCCAAGTCTTCAGCGGCCTCAAGCCCCACGTGCAGCCCGCGGACCTCGTGGGGAAGCGGGTTGTCTTGGTGGCGAATTTGAAACCCCGAAAGATGAAGTTTGGCATGAGTGAGGGGATGATCCTCGCAGCCGGGGAGGCTCCCCCGCGTCCCGTGTTTGTCCCCGACGCCTCGCCTGGCGACCGCATCCGCTAGCACCGCTCCCCGGGGGGGATGCGCAAGCGCGACCCTCAGTTCGAACGCGCAGCAGGGTTTGCCTCGGTTCCAACGCCGCTCGTCCTCGTGGCACACTCCCTCCCCTGGAGGGAGCGATCATGAGCAAAGACGGGATCGAATCGCGCCTACAAGAACACCGCGTGTTCCCCCCCCCTGAAGCATTCGCCGCCGCGGCGGTCGTGGATGCCGCCCGTTATGGCGAGCTCCACGAGGAGGCTCGCACCGACTACGAGGGATACTGGGAGAGGGCCGCGGAAGAGCTCGTATGGCGTCGACGTTGGCACACGGTTCTCGAGTGGGATCTGCCGCGGTCGCGCTGGTTCTCCGGTGGCCTGCTGAACGTCAATGACACCTGCCTCGACCGGCACTTGTTGACGTGGCGTCGCAACAAGGCCGCTCTCATCTGGGAGGGTGAGCCTGGCGATACGCGTACGCTCACCTACCAGCAGCTCCATGACGAGGTCAGTCGCTTCGCGGGCGCTTTGCGGAACCTCGGCGTCCAGAGCGGCGACAGGGTCGCGATATACATGCCGCTCGTGCCCGAGATCGTCGTCGCCATGCTCGCGTGCGCTCGACTCGGGGCGACCCACTCGGTGGTCTTCGGTGGCTTTTCCGCGGACTCTCTCCGCGATCGCATCAACGACGCTTCGTGCAAACTCGTGCTCACCGCCGACGGTGGGTTTCGCAAGGGGAAGCCCCTCGGGCTCAAAGCAATCGTCGACGAAGCGTTGGCGGCAGACGCTTGCCCGAGCGTTGAACGCGTCGTGATGCTCGAGCGAACGAAGGAGCCCGTCTCGCTACAACCTGGGCGCGACCTCACGTGGGCGCAAGCAATCCAGGCGGCGTCGCCGGTCGATGAGCCTCTCGCCGTCGACCCCGAACACCCGCTGTTCATCCTCTACACCTCTGGGACGACAGGGAAGCCAAAGGGCGTCGTGCACTCCACAGGAGGGTACCTCACGCAAGTGAAACGAACGGCGCAGTATGTCTTCGATTTGAAAGATGAGGATGTGTACTGGTGTAGTGCCGATGCCGGATGGATCACCGGTCATAGCTACGTGGTGTATGGGCCGCTGGCGAATGGTGCGACCGTCTTCCTGTACGAGGGCGCACCGACGACACCTGGCCCCGATCGCTTTTGGCAACTCATCGAACGTCACCACGTGAGCGTGTTCTATACGGCGCCCACGGCCATTCGCACCTTCATGCGTCTCGGCGACGACGAGGTGAAGGAGCACGACCTCTCGTCCCTGCGCTTGCTCGGCTCCGTCGGTGAGCCCATCAATCCCGAGGCGTGGATGTGGTATCGGCGCGTCATCGGACAAGACCGCTGCCCGATCGTCGACACCTACTGGCAGACCGAGACCGGCGCCATCATGATTTCCCCGCTGCCTGGTGCAGTCCCCACCGTTCCCGGGTCTGCCACACAGCCTTTGCCTGGCATCTTTTACGACGTCGTGCATCGCGACGGCTCCCCCTGCAAAGACAACGAAGGGGGTTTTCTGGTCATCACGAAGCCATGGCCCTCTATGATGCGCACCGTGTGGGGCGATGACGAGCGGTTCCGCGAGACGTACTGGTCACAGATCCCGGGCTGCTACTTCACCGGCGACGGCGCCCGTCGCGACGAGAAGGGTTACTTCTGGGTGATGGGCCGGGTCGATGACGTCGTGAACGTGAGCGGACATCGACTCGGGACCATGGAGGTAGAGTCGAGCCTCGTGGGGCATGACGACGTGGCGGAAGCCGCGGTGGTCGCCCGCCCCGACGAGATCACCGGACAGGCCATCGTCGCCTTCGTCACCGTGCGGAAGGGAGTAGCAACGGGGCCTGCCCTCAGCCAGGCATTGAAGGACGTCGTGGCGCGAGAGATCGGGGCTTTTGCCCGACCCGCAGAGATTCGTTTCGCCGATGCATTGCCGAAGACGCGCTCAGGGAAAATCATGCGACGCCTCCTGCGAGAGCTCGCCACGGAGAACCGCGTCGTGGGAGACACCACGTCACTAGAGGATCTCTCGGTGCTCGCCTCGCTGCGGGCGCACGACGACGAATGAACCGCGACGAGCAAAACGAGCGGACCACGAAAAGATGACGCCGCTGGTAACCGCACCGCCCACCGAGCAGGGGCTCAGGGCGCGAGGAGCTTCGGTCCGGTCCAACAACGATCGGGCCGAGCGGCCAACGCCCAACCACTGCTACCTGCGGAGTCACATCGAACCATCTCGAGGCCCGCGAGTTTGAAGTCGAAGCTCTGGTACGCTTTCAGCCCTTCACAGTCGTTGGCGAGTTTGAAGGTGGCGTCCACCGCCACGCGCGCTTTGACGCCATCCTCGACCCATTCGACGGGTTCATGGTGAAAGCGCTCCACAATAGCCAGTTCCGCACAACGCGGATTCCAAGCATCACGTGCCACCCACTGCACGTGCTCCGCGCGCGGCGGAGAGTGACAGGCGCTGAGCGCACTCGCAGCCAGGGCAAAAGGAATGAGAGAGGACAGTCGGTGACGCGGCATCATGTCTCCGTATCGTGGACGCAGTGGCGTCCGCAGGTAGCGTCGAAAACGCACGAACTCAGTGGGTCGCCGCGAGGCGTCGATGAACCTCAGCCTCGACGAACAGCTGCAAGAGCGAAGCATCGACGGTGCCGCCCTTGGCCTCCATGTGGAGAATGTCTAGGGCCTTCTCGTGGGGCA
>JBMTAX010000191.1:0-6333 GCA_049429145.1 Myxococcota bacterium | reverse complement strand
GCCAGCATCATCGACAAAGCCAGCATCATCGACAACGCCAGCATCATCGACAACGCCTCCGTCTGCGACTACGCCTCCGTCTGCGACTACGCCTCCGTCTGCGACAACGCCAGCATCATCGACAACGCCGCGGGTGTTCACCGCGCCCCCCTCGTCGTCGCGGCGGCAAACCCCCTCGACGCAGGCGTAGCCTTCGGCTGGGGCGCAGTCGTCCGCACGACGACACGGGAAATCAGGCGAAGACAAGCCGGAGGGACAGCCCGCCAAAACAATGCACCAAGCAAGGCCCGTCGCCAGGGCGAGGCGGATCCGATCGGCGGCGGCTCTCATGGAAAGAGAATAACCCGCGTGGGCAAAGACGCGCCAACCGAACAGCCCATGGACCCGGGGGGAGTGTGCGGCGAGGGTCTGTCCTCGTGGCGATCAAAAAGAGCTCGATCCTCCCTCCCCATCGGGCCCGATGGCTTCCGTGAAGGCGCGTCCAACGGGGGAGCGACGAATCTCCGCACACACCCGCAAAAACGACTGGGTGTCGGTTTGGTAGGCGCGCTCCAAGGCAACCGCGGCGTCCTCCACCTGGAGGGCGGTCTTGGTCTCGTTCCACGGCCACATGAACAAGGTCACAAGCCCTACAGGCCATGCGACCGGGCAGCCCCACACGAAGAGACGCTGACCTGCGGCCGCACGACGCCCATGCACCAGCTGACCGCGCAGCACCTCACACCGCTCCAGCGCTTCGGCGTCGGTACCCCCCAGCATGCGCTCTCTCTGCGCTCTTGAGCGACCCTGCCTGGCGCGCAGCTGGTCGAGCGACTCCACCAGGGGCTCTTCCTGTGCGCTCGTATACACGCGGCCGTAGTCGTCCAGGGTACGGCAACCCGTCGTGGACGCGAGCCCCAAGAGGGCGAGGATGACGGCACGTTGCCAGCTCATGGGTGCGCCTCGCTGGCAGCCGCCGACAACCACAGCTCCGCGCGCTCGGGGAGATTGTGCACAAAGCGCACATCGGCAGAAGGGTTCACCGTCTTGCCCGCGAGCCACACGACGCCACCGGCACCAGCGACCACGCCGCCCGCGGCGAGGGTCACGCCGGCCACAGCGAGACAGGTGCGCATCTCCTCGTTTTTCGCGGGACGTTTGGCCTTCCTCTTTTGCTCGTCTTCGCCATCGCCAGGCCCACCACACTCGGCGAGCAGCTCGAGCCCCACGCGCCAGAGTGTGAAGGCGGAGTAGGCGGCTACCGTCGACACGGCATCGGCCGACGCACGGAATGCCGCCCGGCCCGCGAGGATTTGGTCGAAGCGCCGGCCGACGACGCTGGTCGCTTGCACAGTGCTTGACCATAGCTCGAGGGCCTCGGTGGGTGGCGTGCTCGACTCCCCCTGGGCGTGCCTCGTGCAAAGGGTGATGCGGATGGACGCGCCATCCCCGCGCACCCCGCAGGGGGCGGTACCCGTGACAGGACGACGTGGGAGTGACGGTTCGGTGGGGTTGTCGTCACGGGCCTTGATCTGCGCGACCTCGCCGTAGGTACCCGTCGACAGCACCTCGGGACCCCGCCCTGACAGCCTCAGGTGCACCCTGCCATGCCGCAGGGTGGCCTTCACCTCGTCGGTGGCGCGCGCTCCCACGCGGAGAGCGTCGTCGAGACGGGTACGCTCTTCGCTGTCGCCATCGCCAACCACGAGCACCGCCACCTCGTCAATCGCGGGGCGCAGGTGATTCTTGACGAAGTCCCGCGCCTCCGCACGATTGCGGCCTATGGCACCGCCCGAGGCGACACGCGCCTGGTCAAGGGCAGTCACCATGGCGTCAGCCTCGAGCAGCTCGTCGAGGCGGCCAGCGAAGACGGCCGTGGCGCTGGCCCCCTCTCGCAGGATTTGCTCGGCGGTCTTCGCCTGCCACTCGGTGGCGAGCGCGTGCATGACGCCAAGTTCGAGCAGCTGCGTCGCCAAGGAAACCGCGACCGCGTCATGCCTCGGTGCCGCGTCGGCCGCTCGCCGCAGCAATGCCCGCATCGGCTCCGCCGCGGCTTGATAACGCAGCGTCAATGCGAGGCCTTGTTCTGCTCGCTGCACGTCCTCCGCACGTCCCTTGGTTTCGCCAAGACAGTAGAGCGCGGCGGCATACACGAGCGCCGCGTCGGTGCCGAAGGCAAGCTTCTGCCATCTCACGTCGAGAAACTCGGCAGCGCGCAGAGTGGGCAAGGCGAGATCACAACGCCCGTTGGCTGCGTCGAGCAGGGCCAGCGTCGTCGCCGCGAGCACGCGCTCGTGGGGGCGGCCGCGGTAGGGTGTGTCCTCGTCGGCGGTGAAGGCGACGCTGAAGTTCTCAGGGTCACGCAGATCCTCGAAGGTGGTGAAGGCCTGCTCGAGAAAACTGCGGGCGCGAGCTGCCTCCTTGTCACTAGAGGCCTTGCGCAAAAGAGCGAAGGCTTGTTCGAGGGCGAACCACACCTCGTCATCGGGGGAACGACCGATGGCCTGCGCCAGCTGCTCATCACTGACCGGCGACGACGCATGGAGTTGCTGCATGACGGCGTCATCACGAGCAGACATGCTCGCGCACGCCACTGTACCGATGCAAACAGCGGTGATCCCGCTGATGACGACACCGACGAGAGAAACATAGCGAGGGCGATGAGTGTCTTCCATGAAGGTCAGGGGGCAGTACTCCCGGGCGAGGAGAGGGACTTTGTGTCTGTGGGAGCGGGGTGCGCTGCGGCCGCAGCGAAGGCGTCCACGAGGCTTTGCACCAGCAGCGGTCGCAGAGTGAGCGCCCCCCCTTGGGCGGGACCTGTGCGCAGCGAGAGGAGGGCGCCGTCGCTCATGCGCACGACGCGGATGAGAAACAATGGGCCGCCGATCCCCTCGGCTTCTTGAAAGGTGACGAGGAGGTCAGCACCAGAGGGCAGCAACTGGTTCCATTGCACCCTTGCGCCGGCCTCGAAAGCGGAGCGCTCTCCATCGACGATGCGGCTCGCGTCGGCAGCGCTGACCTCGACGAAACGCACGCCGGCTGCCGACAGATCTTGTTGCACCAATGCCAGCTGCTGCACCGTATAGCCATCGGAGAGAGGCTCGAGGGACCAAGGGCGGTAGGTGGAGGGGACCGTCAAGGTCTGCGTATAGGGAGCGCCAAACACATTCCCTTCGACGATGCGCGCGCCACCGAGCGGATTGCCCACGGGCAGGCGGTAGCGATCTCCGACGAACCCCACCGTGGGTCGCCCTGCCGCGTCATACCGGTCTTTCATCTCCTCGACCGACGGGAGGGCGATGGCGCTACTCTCGCGGCGCTCGATGGGGGGCACTGACGATTCGCGAGGTGCCGCGGCGTGGGGACCGCCCGCGGGAGTCGTGGCGCAGGCTGCAGGGAGCAAGCCCACGACGAGAAAGAGCAGCAGAGTTCTTCGGCGCATAAGTTCACTCCAAATCCAAGAGCGTGTCCGTGGTTTCCCCTCAGCTCGCACGCTGCCGCAAGACGACGCGCACCTTGTGCCCGGGGCGATAGAAGCCCGGCATGGTGAAGCGACGCTCCTGGCGTGCCTCGAGGGCGAGGTCCTCGAAGTTTGTGGTGTCGACGGCAACACCGCTCGGGTCGAGGAGCTCTAGACCGACTTGCACGGCGCGCGCCGCCCCGGTGCGGTTATGGAGCAGCACGGCGACTTCTCCACCTTCACGGTCCTCGGCGTCGAGGCGCAACACCTCGACCTCCGCACAAATGGTACCTCGACCGCAAAAAACTTCGCCCCAGGGGGCAGCGACCGTCACGGGGTTGTCGATCATCTGCCCGAGGTTAGTGGTCGCGTAGCGGCCCTGCGCACAGCCGAGGGGGACCATGGTGAAGACGCTGAAAGCAAGGGCGAAGCGGGTCTTTGTGGGGCGTTTCATCGCAGCTCCTACTGGTAGATCACGCCGGTGTCGCCGGCCTTCTTGGTCTCGAAGTCATCCATCCACAAGATGCCTCCGGTTTCGGCGTTCACGAGCTTGAAGGAATAGACGAGGTAATCAGAAGTTTGCCCACCCGCGGCTTTGCTGAGGGAGCGCATCTCCCCACGAAGCAAATAATCAGCGCCAGCCATGGCTACGGTGCTGTTCCCCTCGTCGTACATCCCCATGCGCTTTTTGGCGCGCTCCTCGAGCACCGCCTGTTCACTGTCGCGGGCGAGGAACTCGATGCGACCCGCCGCCGAGTTCACGAGCTCTTTGACGAGCTTGTTTTGGATAAGCACCGGGTCGACGCGAAAGCGGCTCTGGTTGTCGAGCGGCAAGACCGCGATGCGTGGCACCGCACCTTGATCGGGCCAATTCACACCGAGCAGAGAGCGGGAGATGCGCTCCGCGAGAGTACGGACGTCGCCTGACTCGGTGCCTGTTCCCCCGAGGTTGTCATAGGCGTCGGGATCGAGCACGCGGGTTTTCGGAGCAGACGCACAGGCGACGAGGGGGAGAGTGGTACCGAGGGCGATACCGACGATACAAAGCCTGGCGATGCGGTGGAGGGAAGCCGAGCCGGGGCGAGACCAACGTGAGATCAGCATTCTTGAGGCTCCATGGGAACAGCTGGCGGTCGTTCCTGGAAACGAGCACGCCAAAAGGACGAGCGAGGGCGCAGGATATTCACGGATCCAGGGCGAAAAACAAGGATCCGCGGGTAGGGGACTGGGCCTCGGGCGACGTGCCCCTGTCGCGGTGGCGCCCCGGGCACGAAGAGCGGTGCCGTTCAGGCCCTGAAGGGCGTCGGAGTGCAGGATGAGTTCACAGGGAGCGAAAGAGCGCTGCGAGGCGAGGCGCCGTGACGTCGAGGCTATAACTCTCCTCGACGAGACTCCGCCCGCACGCGCCGAGCCGAGAGCGAAGCGCGGGTTCGCGCGCCAAACAGAGGAGTGCGTCGCGCCACTCAGACGGTCGTGCTGCGAGAAAGCCCGTGACGCCTGTCCGCACGAGGGTGGCGTTGATGCCGACGGGAGATGCCACCACAGGGAGACCGCAGGCCATGTATTGAATCAGCTTGTAGCCGCACTTTCCCCGCTCGAAAGGCGTGTCGGGCAGGGGCATGATGCCAATGTCGCAGCGACGTAAGGCCTCGACCTCGGTGTCTTCGTGCCACGCCAGCGCTCGGTAGGGGAAAGGCAGCTTTGGTTCCCCTGCCCCGATGAGGGTGACCTTGAGGCAACCGTCGCGAGACAGCTCTCGAAGGGGCTCAGCGACTTCATCGAGGTAACGTCGGTTATGGCTGGTTCCGATCCAAACGACGCGAGGCGGCGTGTGAGAGCGCGCTGCGGCGGGTGGATATCGACCTAGGTCGACGACGGTGGGAATGAGCTCTACCCGTGTTGCACCCGCGGCGCGGGCCCGCGCTTCGAGATACGGACTCCCCGCGACGACGACACGAGCTCGCTTCATGGCACTATCGATCTTCTTGCCGAGCGCGAGGCGCACCCCGAGATGGCGGTGGTGGTCGTATTTGTGAAAGACCGCGTCATCGAGGTCGAGCACCAGGGGCACTCCCCTCGAGGCGATGGCCCGCTCAGCAAACGAAGGCAGGTACGGAAACACCTCCGTCTCGAGCCACACGACGTCATACCGGGCAACCTGCAGCAAACCCGCGAGGCGACGACAATAAGCGGATGCCACACGCCACGGCGAAGGAGGTGTACCTGCGTAGAGCTCGTCGAGGTGCCTCTGTGTCCAGAGCGGCGCCACGTCCACCTGCACGCCTGCGGCATGAAGGGCGGGCAGGTACTGCAAAAACCTAAGGCGGCTCGTCGAGCCCGTGCGTGGATATCGAGTCAGAGCAAGCACCCGCAGCCCATGACGGTGGGCGGAGTGGTCTGCCACCGACGCTTCCTCCATCGCGCTATCCCGAGAAGCCAGAGGAGCTTCGGTAGCGACCCACGGAACCCGAGCGAGTGCCTACGATGCGGCCGGTGCCGTCGACGCGGGTGGAGATGCGACCGAAGCCGGCGGGCTTGCTCTTGCCGACGCCGCGGCCGCCTCCCGTGGTGCGGCTCGAGAACATGGTGGGCCGGGCCCGCGGCTTGTATGACGGGGGTCGCACGCGAGGCGGTGGCGTCGTCGAGCGACCCCATCCGTAGCTCGGCATGGGCAGCCACAAGAACATCGGGTAGTGCGAGTAGAAGTAGGTGTGATGGATGTGGCTGCCGCCGTAGTAGTAGCCACGAGTGGGATCTTCGGGCTTGAACTCCGCCATCATGTCGCGTTGGAAGCTGTCGAGGGGCACCTGCGTGACGACGAGACCGGCCTTTTCGTAGTCGACAATGCTCTCGTTGAGGTCGTCGCTCTCGTCGCTTTGCTCCCGCAGCGGCAC
>JBMTAX010000190.1:0-6355 GCA_049429145.1 Myxococcota bacterium | reverse complement strand
GCTGCGCTGGTCCTCGTGCTCCTCGGTGCGCGGGCGAGAGCGGTGCTGCAGCGGGCCAGGGAAGTGGAGAGCCACGCGGAGCGCACGCGCTTACGTTACCTCGCCTATGGCGGCTTCATCGCGTTGTGTGGGTTTGCCTCGGACCTGGCCGCACAGCTTGGCTGGCCTGTGCCGCCCCTCGGTGGCGCCATCGTCGCGGTGTATCTGTACTTCATCTCACAAGCGTTGCTGCTCTCTCGCTTGCTCGACCTACATGAATTGCTCGGCAAGGCGCTCGTCTTTGCGACACTCGCGCTCATTTTGGCCGTCGTGTACGGGCGCCTCGTCGTATGGGTCGGAGAGGGACGTGGTCTCTTCCTCTTCAACACGTTGGTGGCGTCGAGCCTGATCCTCATCCTGTTCGAGCCGCTCAAGACATATCTCGAGGAAACCACGACGCGTGTGTTCTTTCGAGAACACGTGAACTTCGCACGCAAGCTACGAGGACTTACCCGCAAAATCGCTACCGTCATCGAATTGCCACGTGTGATCGACGCCGTGCTCGACGCGCTGTACGAGAGCAATCGTGCGACGCACTGCAGCCTGTATCTGCTCGAGAGCGATCGCATGGGCTTTGTGCTGCAGGCCTCCCGTGGGGGCGTCCCGCCCGCGCAGATCGACGCCCACGCCCACCCCGCGGTTTGTGCACATCTACTCAAGGGGACCACCCCACTGCTACGGGAGTCACTGGTACGAAGACGTACGGCCCTCTCCTCGCAGGGCATGGGTCTCGGTCAAGGCCCACAGCAACAACGCGCGAGCACCCCCGAGGGAGGAGCACACGAGGAGGCCCTCTTGATGGGTCTCGACGCCCTACGCGCCGACCTCGTGGTACCGCTGCGCTCCGCCGGTGACGTCGTAGGTTTCTTGTGCTTGCGCGACGAGCGCCTCTCCGAAGCATACTCCACCGACGAGATCGCTGCGCTGATGCAGGTCGGTGAACAGATCGCCGTCAACGCGGAGAACAGCCGTCTCTTCGGCCTGCTGCGAGAACGAGACCGCCTTGCGACTCTCGGCGAGATGAGCGCGGGTCTCGCGCACGAGATCCGTAACCCCCTGGCAGCCATCAAGGGAGCTGCACAAGAACTCGATCCGCAAAATCCGTCCACGCAAGACGCAGAGTTGATGGAGATCATCGTGGCCGAGGTCAACCGCTTGAACACGGTGGTGACGCAGTTCCTCGACTACGCCCGGCCCTTTAGAGGAACCTTCACCGCCCTCTCGGCCAACGATTGCGTCAGGCGTACAACGCAGCTTCTCAAGCACTCGTTGCCAGAAGAGATGGACGTGGAGCTCGACCTCGAGGAGCCCCTTCCAGACGTCAACGGTGATGCGGAGCAGCTGCAACAGGTCCTGATCAACCTGTTGCTCAACGCGGCCGAGGCGAGCGGCACCCGAGGCCGAATCGAACTCTCGACCCGCGTCTCTCATGAAAGAGGCGGCGCAGGACTGCTCGGGCTGCAGACCGACGCCCACTACGTGGACATTCGTGTGCGCGACTATGGCTGTGGGATCCCCCCGGCCGTGCGCGAAAACCTCTTCATCCCCTTCTTCACCACGAAAGATCGGGGGGCAGGTTTGGGGCTCGCGCTATGTCAGCGGATCGTGCAGCATCACGGGGGCTCTATCGAGGTGAATTCCATTGAAGGGCGCGGGGCGACCTTTATCGTGCGGCTGCCCAGCCTGACCCGCCGCGCACGTGCCTCGACGGTGCAGCCGCCCGCGGAAGCGCCCAGGGAGAGGGGGAGCACCGAGGCGCTTGTGCCCAGTGTTTCCGCCGACCGAGCTCGTGCGGAGGGGGCGCAGCTCGACGCTGCGGAGTGAGAGCGACTTCCTGCGATTGTCTGCTAGGGTTGGCGGATGGCGCGCATTCTCATCGCCGACGACGAGTCCTCCCTGCGAACCGTGCTCTCCTCGGCGCTACGCCGGGAAGGGCACGATGTGGCCACTGCAAAGGATGGCGCGGAAGCGCTGTCCCTCTTGGAAGCGAGCGCCTCGCCGGAAACGGGGGAACCCTTTCACCTCGTCATCAGCGATGTTCGGATGCCGAGGCTGGACGGGCTGCAACTCCTCGATCGAATCCGCTCCCGCTTCGACGATCTACCAGTGGTCTTGTTGACCGCACACGGCACCGTCGACATGGCCGTTCAGGCGCTGAAACAAGGCGCTTTCGATTTCGTGACCAAACCCTATGAACGCGAGGAGCTGTTCGGGGTGTTGCGCAAGGCCCTCGGCCAACGCTCGCTCGACACCCGAGAGCCCCGCGCCCCACGCGACGCACAGGGCCGGCATCTCGTCGGGTCCTCGCGCAAGATCGGCGAGGTCATGGAGGTCATCAACCGGGTCGCCAACACGCCCTCGACCGTGCTGATCACCGGCGAGAGCGGGACGGGAAAAGAGCTCGTCGCAATGGCGTTACACCAAGGATCCTCACGCCGCGACAAACCATTCATCCGCATCAACTGCGCAGCGATCCCGCCCGGTCTGATGGAGGCGGAGCTCTTCGGTCACGAGAAGGGTGCGTTCACCGGGGCCGTCAGCTCGAAGCCGGGCCGATTCGAGCTGGCTGATGGCGGCACGCTATTCCTCGACGAGATCGGGGAACTCCCCGTCGAGCTACAAGTGAAACTCTTGCGGGCACTGCAAGAATCGACGTTCGAACGCGTCGGCGGTATCAAGACCCTGACCGTCGATGTACGCTTGAGCGCGGCGACCAACCGAGACCTCTCGAAGGCCATCGACGAGGGCGACTTTCGGGAAGATCTCTATTACCGGTTGAATGTCGTGCCTCTGTCCTTGCCCGCGCTGCGAGAACGCACAGAGGACATCCCCCAGCTCGCGGAACATTTCCTCGCGAAGTTCAACCGGCGCCTGTCGAAGCAAGTCGAGCGGCTCACGCCCGAGGCCCTCGACCTGCTGCGGAGCTACTCTTGGCCGGGCAACATCCGGGAACTCGAGAACATCATCGAACGAACGCTATTGTTCACCGATGGAACGGTGATCGGCCCCACCGATCTGCCGCCTGACCTCGTGGCCAAGGTGCGGCAAGAGCCGGTGCCAAGGATGAGCGCCAACGGTGAGGCTGGTCTGCCGCGCGCGGACGCGTCCATGAAGGAAATCGTACGGCTCGCGACCGCGGAGTTGGAGCGGGATCTCATCGTGCGCGCTCTCGATGAGACACAGGGCAACGTCACCCATGCTGCCCGCCGATTGAAGATCAGCCGCAAAAGCCTGCAAATCAAGATGAAGGATCTCGGATTGCGAGAGGAGACGATGCCGCCCGGGAAACCGGCAGAAACTTGACCCTGCCTCGAAGCCCTCAATAGCTTCGGGCGAGAGGGGAGCAAAACGGCCCCCACCGAGGTCCCCATGGAGCCCCGCACCCTGCTAGGCCGCAGCTTGCCTTTCGTCCTGGTATCACTCATGGGCACCACCCCTGCCCTTGCTGCCCAGGTCACCGACGTGGCAGATGCGGTCGAGGTCGACGACCCGTTCGATGCGCACGTCGGCGTCACCTTCGAGTTCATGCGCCATTCGGCGCTGATCACCCGCGAGAACACCCAGGTGTCTGTGAAGGACACGACGGGGACAGCGAGAAACCTCGACGTGCGGGAACTCGACTACGAGCGATATCGAACCAGGGTGCGCCCCCGTCTCGAGGTGGGCCTGTTTCATGACGTGGCCGTCTTTCTCGATTGGCCCATTGTTTTGTGGGACCAGCAGAGCACCCGCTTCACGAGTGGTACCAACAACACGAACTCCACCATCACCCGCGACATGCTGTCGTCACCCACCGTGGAGGGATGGAACCAAACATGCGGCAACGGGCTCAACGGCGTGGATGCAAATGAGTGTTACGGGACTCCAGCGGGTGGTTACACCGATTGGACTCGACTCGATCGGGACACGGGCGCTTACCAGAGCGTGCGTGCGGGGTTCGACTACCCCGAATTGGGTCTCCGCTGGTCACCGGTGAACAACGAACGGGATCCGTCGAAGCCCACCATCACGCTGCAGGCGGATTACAATCTTGGATTCTTGCCACTCCCGCCCGCCAACCCGACGCCACCAGAGCGAGTCCCTACGGGCGACGCGGCAACGGCCAGCGACCCAGGGGCGGTGGCGCGCGGGCTCCACGAGTTCCATTTTCAGGTGGCGATGTCGAAGCGATGGCAGCTGCTCGACCCGTTCTTCGTCGTGGACTACTGGCTGCCCTTTGCAGCGTCTGACGCCGTGGGGGGGCTGTTCCCACGCCACCGCGGCGGGTTCTTGCTCGGTATGGAGATCGTACCTCATGAGAACCTGGCCCTCTCACAGCGCTTCGCCGTCCAGCTCTCTGGCTTGGTGCAGTACCACTCGGAGGGGCGTGATTACTCGGAGATCTCTGACCTGCTCGGAGAGCTCACCTACACAGACAACTTCATGAGGGCGGGGGTCAACGCGGGGCTGTATTTCCAACCGATGGAGTTTGGCTATTTCCAGCTCACGGGGTCCGCCCACTACGATTCCCCCCACTTATTGACAACGGAGAAGATCGGGACGGACAACGACGCACCTGGCACCGCCGGGGCGGGCGTGGTGAATCTGGACGTCCGCGATGCCAATGGGCAGCCCCTGGGCACCGCAGACATCGAACGCAATCCCTATTTCAACCCTGCGATGGACACACCAGGTCGTCGGTTCAAAGTAGACGAGAGCCTACGGCTGCAAGTGATGGCGCGGGCCGTGTTGACCTTTTGAGCGTAGCGACTCGGCTCACCTTCCCCGTGAACTGATAGGACGCAGCGTCGCGAGCCCTCCATCGATGGCGAGGACCTCCCCTGTGATGAAGGAGGCGTCTTCGAGGAGCAGGAAAGCTGCGGCCGCGGCGACTTCGTCGGCGTTGGCGATGCGACCAAGGGGGTGGCGCTCCTCGCTGGCCTGCCGGAGGGTGGGACTCTCCAGCAGCCGAGCCGCCAAGGGCGTGTCGACGAGCCCGGGGGCGATGGCGTTCACCCGAATGCCGGTGGTCGCATATGTCGCTGCTGCAGAGCGCACGAGCCCCTCGACACCCGCCTTCGCCATGGCGATGGCCTCGTGGTTCGGCAGCCCGGCCCGAGCGGCCGCGGAACTGAACAGCAGCACACTGCCCCCGCGTTTTGCGGCTCGCATGGCTTTCACGGCCCCGCGAGCGACGACGAAAGCCGCCTTGAGGTTTTGCTCGAGCACCAACTCCAGGTCGGCATCACGTGTGAGGTGAAGCGGCTTGAGGAGGATGGAACCGACGCAGCATGCCACGCCGTCGACGTGTGGCAGGGCGTCGAGGGCTTTCTCGACGGACGCTTCATTCGTCGCGTCGGCTGACCGGTAGGAACAACCAAGTCTAGCAGACAGGGCCTCCAGCCGCTCTTCCCCGCGGGCAACAAGGAGGACCTCATGTCCCCCGTCGCGCAGACGGCGAGACAGTGCGGCGCCGATCCCACCCGTGGCGCCAAACACGACATAGTGACCCATGGCCCCTCCTTGGCTTGCTTGCCTTGCCCAGTTGCGGAAGGGTCAACGCGGGTCGCCGCATGTGGAGAGCATACCCGGGGTCACACTTCACCCGGGTACGATGCCGCCGGCCCTGCTGCGGTGGCGAGGGTCTGTTCGCAGGTCTGGGGCACATCTCTGCCCGCCTGGGGCCAGCCCTTCAACGAGGTACGCCAACCGGGGACGGGAAGGGATGACGCGGTCAGCGACCCGGGAGAGCTGGCTCGTCGCGCGTGTCCGCCCCATGGTCTAGCGCATCATCCAGTGCGTCGAGTGCTACGAGGGCCCCGAGCAGGGCTCTTGCGAGTCCGGCCGCCTCGACCGGGGCAGGCAGTCCGGGACGGCCCTTCAACCACTGCAAAAGTTCATCAGCCCCGCGAATCCCGGTGCCTACCTGCCCCTCCACGGCGACAGGTGAATCTTCAGGGACGTCACCGCCTCGCGCTTTCGCTGAAGCGGCGTCAGCGACACAGAAGGCTTCGACGGCTTCGACAAGTAGCCCCTGAAGGTCCCTTAGCGCGGGGCTCTGCACCAACGGCGGACGGACTGGATGGTGCGCCTCCGAGGACAAATCCGCCTTTGCGGGACCGGACCTAGGTCCCCGAATTCCGCTGGGCTCTGGCTCACGAGACCCGGCCAAAATACGCGCGTAGGCATCTCGTGGAGAGATCCCCAGGGCTTTGGCGAGTTGTTTGGCGCGCTGCCGTGGGGTCAGGGACTCGTCATGTTGCAGCCGCTCGACGACGGCTTCCGTATCGACGCTGGCCACTGCAGGGCTCCCCCCCTCGTCAGCCTCCACCACGAT
>JBMTAX010000189.1:0-6380 GCA_049429145.1 Myxococcota bacterium | reverse complement strand
AGGGCAGGGTGACGATGCCCTCGAAACGCAGCTCATTCCCCACGACGAGGAAGGAGGCGAGCACCCCCGGGCCGAGCAAGGCGGGCGGTCCTGTGTCGATGAGGTTCGTGTATGTCACGAACAAGCGCTCTGTCGAAAAAGCCACACCCTCGGGCGCGCGCAGGCTCATCTCGGTGATCAACTCATCGGGGACGCCATCGTCGTCGATATCCGTAGGCCGCGGTGGGTAGATCGACGGACTCACCGCCACCGTGACTGCGCTGCCGTCGGGTTGCCGCGGCGCAAATGTTCCTAGTGGGCTCGCGTCGCACCCGTTGACCAACGCCACTTCGTCCTGGCCGAAAAGGCTGACAGCGACCAACGGTCCGTCGGGCTGGACCGCAGCCGACCATGGGATCGGGCCTCGGCCTTGCTGATCGAGGGGAAAGATCACCGAAGGCGGCCCTGATTCGCCCTCGGGTGCCGGGAACTCAATGGCGCCGTCGCCAGAGCTGATGGTGATCGCCTGGGGACCAGCGTGGCAGCCCGCGAACTCGACGTCGTTGGGCGTCGTGCCTACGGAGACGGGTTGACCGCGGACGCAGGCGAGGGCCTCGTCCGTTTCCCGTGTGCGAAAGCGCAGGCGATTTCCGTTGGCTGGCGAAGAAAGTTCGACCCCGTCGTGTTGACCCGGCACGGCGAGGTCGAAGCGTCCCTCTTCATCGGCAGCGACGCGTACAGAGACATCGCCGGCCTCAGCGACCACGTCCGCGAGCGCTGGGACAGCGCCCGAGAAGCCGCGCACACGCACGGTGTCGCCCTCACGGTGCACGACGATCGCCGCGGCCCCTCGCCATGATTCCGGAAGAGGTTCCCCTTCGTCGATCGAACAGAGGCGCGTGGGCGTTACCATTGAATCGCATCCCCATGGGGGGCTCACGACGAGGAGGCTCAACAGCAGTGGCGCGACCCTCATGTGTGCGACTCCACGGTGAAGAATACCTGACGGCCCGGTAGGGGCAGCAGATTCACGTCGCGGGCATCCAAAACGTCAAACGCGTTCGTGACCGCGGCGGAGACCGAGAGGTGTACGCCCAGCGGAATGCGCGACACCAGGTCCACGAGGCCATAGCCCGGGGTTCTTAGGGTGCCGTAGAGGTTGTTCGAAACGGCCGCTCGTTGGCGCAAGACCACATGCAGATTGGCTCCCATGGCCTCTCCTAGGCGAAGCGCCACACGGGTCGATAAGGGCGGGGTCACGGGCAGGGGCGTGTCAATGTCGTTCAGTCTCGAGAGGAGCGCGCTGCCCGTGACCTCGATGCCCAGCAGGGGGACAGGCGTGGCCACCATGTTCATGTCGAACCCGGTGCGCCACAAGGCGCCGGTGTTGACGGGTTCCACCTCGAAGGCATTGCGGTTCACATACAAAATGGTGTCGTCCATTTGGCCTGCAAAGGCATTGAATCGAAATCGCGTCAGGGGGCCTGCGAGGGAGAGGCTCGCCTCCACGTCGGTGGAGACCTCGCTCCTCAGCGCTGGGTTGCCGAGCACAAACCCCTTGGGCGCGTAGAGCTCCTCGAGGGTGGGTAATCTCCCCGAGCGGGACGCACCAAGTTCCACGAGTGCACCCTTCGCCGCGCGATACTGGGCACGCAACTCTCCCAGGGGGAGGACAGTGTTGTCACTGGGCACGATCGCACCAACGGCGAGGTGCAGCCCGTAGGGTTTCCCCGTGGGCGCATAATGGAGCTCGCCTCGGCCTCTGACGAGGTCGCGGACGAAGACGTTGTCGTCGACACGAGAATGCTCGTAGCGCAGGGTTCCTTGCAGCGAGATCCCTCCATCGAGGGAAGCCGAGGAGATGACGGAGGGGCCGAAAGCGATGCCGGTGAGGGCGTCATCGGGGGCGTCCACCGCGTTGGAGGTTGCGCGTCTGGTGGCTCGTCCTCCGACCTCTACGCCCAACCGTCCATCACCCCACCCGAGCGCTCCCCGGGCGATGGCACCTGCTCTGAGTTCAGAGGCCCGCAGGCCGTCTGTGGGCATCGTCGCGAAGCCTGGTACGCCGCCTTCATGAAGTGAGGTCCACGCCACCAACCCTGCGGGCCCGGGCGCCAATGGCAAGTCGAGAGCCAGTACGCCGCTGGCCCGTCTCTGGTCGTTACTGGCGCGCCGCGTAACGGGCAGACTGGCACCTGACGACGTGGTCGGGACAAACATGAAGTTGCCTCGAGTGCTCGCGGCGCTGACGCCCACGACGCTACGACGTCCCTGGTCTGTTCTGGACGAAGCCGCGTCGGCGCGCAATGTCTCGAGGGTACCCGCTCCCAGGGCAAGCCGGGTCTCGTCGTGGGCGGCGAGAGTCAGCTCGAGGCCACTTGCTCCGGGCACATCCAACGAATGGTCCGTGCGAAGAAGATGGATTGCGTAGATCGGCAGTGCAGCGACGTCGATGGTTGCGGTGGTCGGGTCGTTCAGAGGTATGCCTGCCAGCCGGAGGTCCAAACGCGGCCCCCCGAGTCCTCTGTATTGCACCCTTGCGGGAGCCAGAGGACCGCCATCTCTCAGCAGAATGACACCTCCGAGGCCTTCGAGGACGTCCTCTGGGTATGGCGTACGTCGGGCAGGCCCTCCCGCCGCGACGGAAGCGACGTCTTGCATGGCCTTCGTTCGTGCTCCCGAGACGGTGGTCTCGAGCGGGACGTCCTCGTCCCTTGGGTCTTCCCCCAGCCAGTCTGGGTCACTGGCCACCACCGCCACGTGCTGGGGGACCCCTTGGCTTAGCAAGAGGGCCACCCAGCACATGCTCGCGTGCGCCGCGAGGGGCAAGTTCAGTCGACCCGGCTCACCCGCACGAGCCTGCGCCCCTGCGGGTCAGAGATGCCCACGAGCAGGTCATCTCCAAGGGGGGCGAGTAGGTCGACGCTCGTGCAATCATCGACGAGGAGAAGTACGTCCGAAGCCGAGGAGGGAGCGCTCCCCTCGAAGGGTACGACCCGCACCGCCTCTACCGGATTGAAGAAGTCTCCGTGCAGGTACGCAAACCCGTTCCCAAAGGGCGCCGCGTGCAGGTAGGGCGCACCCAGCACCTTCCTGCTGTCGTCGAGCAGTACGCCCGCATCGGTGGTGGCTAGGTCATCGGCCAGTACCTGGAAGAACTGGGTCTCGTCCCCGATGTATCCCCCGAGCACGACGTCACCGCCGGGCAGAGGGAGCACCGGACCGCCGTAGGTAGCGGCAGGATCTTCGAAACGCGCAGCGATAGAGGTCTCTCCGACACGCCAGCCGTACACGCCGGTTTCTTCGCCGACCTCGCCCAACCCGTGAGCATTGACGAGGAGGGTGTCGCCGACGAACGCTGCCGCATAGTTGTTCGGAGCCAGAAGGCGCACCGGCGACACGGTCCCGGGCTCACTGCGGTCGAACACCAACAGTTCGCCTGTGGCGATGAACGTCTCCGGATCGAAATCCCCCGTGTAGCCTGCGACCAGCGTCGAGCCATGGCTCGCCAAGAAGCCAGACGCGTAAGCCTCACCGCTGTAGCTCTCCGGCAGAAGGGAGAAAACCTTCGTCACTTCGCTGCGCAGGGTAGGCCACGTCCCGAGGTCGTTTACCTCGAGGTTTGCGCTGTCGAGCCCGAAGAGTTGCCACGAGGCCCCCTCTGCAACCGCTGCGACGGCGAGTACCGTGGGCGCTAGGGGGGCGCTCTCTGCCACGGTATATCCCTGGCTGAGTACCAGCGTGCCGAGCAACGCATCGTAGCTCGCACTCTCACACGAATCGGACGACGACGATGGATTCTCGTCGTCCGTAGAGTCCTCGGCGAGGTCGTCACCCATGGGCGTGCCGCCGTCGTCATGGCTCCCATGATGTTCGTCGTGCCCCGCGTCTGCTGCGTCCGTGATGGGCACGCACGCGATGGAGGCGGCGAGAAGGGAAAGAAGGGCGAAGAGGCCTCGTTGAGGCTGCGTCAGGGTCCGAAACACAACATTCCTCCACGTCGAGGGGAAGGCCCGAAGGGAGCATCCGTACGCATAGCGCCCGTCAAAGACCTGTTCGCGCAGATCTTCGTACACCCCTCGTGAGGTCGGTCTCCTGGCTCTCGGCCGTCGTCCCCCCCGTCTTCCCAGCGCGGCGCGCCAGTGACTTCCTCGCGGAGAGGGGGGCCTGACCGATTACAGTGGCGGAACCGCGCCGGACTCACACCGGCTTCCCTGTCGACGACCGAAGCGTCGACACCACACGATGACTTCCCACTTTTGTGGTCGAGCTAGCAGCTTCGGTGAGGACACGGAAGGGCCAATGGAGGGCGTGTTTGCCCTTGTCATGAGGATGCGCCTGCCGCGCCGGTGGACGGCTCGTGGGTCTATTCCACTGTCAGGCATCTGCCAAATACGCTAGCGAGGCGCTGTCTCCGATGCGCGACGGCGGTCGTCCCTGAGCGCAGAGATAGAGAGGATTGCCGATGCGCCAGGTTGGGCTTCTCGCGATGTGGGTAGTCGTCGTTGGTGGTGCTTGTCGGCCGTACGCTCTCGAGGGGGAGGCCTGCCTCGACGCCCCCTGCGCACTTGGGCTGCAGTGCGTGGAAGGACGCTGCGCAGCGCCCTCCGGCGGCGAGGTCGCAACATTGCGATGCTCTCTCGACGACTAGTGCGGCGTGCAAGGCAATGCCGATGGCAGGCGCTGCCTCGACGGGAGTTGCACTTGGCAGACCTGCCTTGTCGATGGGCAGTGCGGTACCCGCATCTGCGACAAGGGCGGGTGCGCGGTGCGCAGGGCTTGCGCTGACGATGACGATTGCGAAAACGGCGATCTCTGCATCGACAGCGCCTGTCGTTCGCCCTGTGTTGACGACGAAACTTGCACAGGCCTCTTTCAGCAGTGCGGAGAGGACGGCCGCTGTCGGCAGCAGTGCCTTGGCGATGCTCTCTGCTTTGGTGACATTTGTGTCGACGGGGTATGCGTCGAACCCGAGTGCACCACTGACGACGGGTGCGCCGCGGATCCCAATCGATTCTGTGACGGTGGGCGTTGCGCAACCTATGTACCTTGCACGCAAGATCCTGATTGTTTTGATCCGAACTATTTCTGCAATGAACTCTTGCGCTGCGAGGAACGTCCACTGTGCTCGTCAGACAGCGCATGCGGCGTCGAGGCTCTCTGTCTTGGCGGCCACTGCCGACCGAATCCGTCATGTGTGGCAGACGTCTCGTCGTGTGAGTCTAACAAGGAGTGTGTTGCGGGTCGCTGTGTCGCTGCTCCTGATTGTCGCTTCGACGGTGACTGTGAGCCGCAAGAGTCCTGTGTTCGTGCGCAGTGCCGTCCCCGTGACCCCACAGAACTCGATCACCTCACCGTCTTGAGTGGCCTCGGAGCGTGCAGGGCCGACGGAGCGGGCAGCTGTGCCCTGACCCTTTTCGTGGGTGAAGTGACGACGTTGTCGTTGTCTGGGTTGGCGGGGGACGAGCTGGTTGTCGTGTCCTCTGCCGTGGCGACAGCAGAGACCGACGGCGTCGTTCAGGTCGAAGACGATGCTCTGAACAGGTATATCGTCACGGCGGTCGCGCCAGGTAGCTCTGCGCTCCTGTTCACTTCGGGCGGCCAAGACCATCACGCTCTCGTGTTGACCGTTGTCCCTGCGGCGCTCCCCGACGAGTTGGCGCTCTTGGTGGTCGACCGCGAGGCTGGGGTGCCATCGGTCGGCGTCGTCGTGTCGGGGGCGAGTGCAGAGTTCGAGTCTACTGGTTCCACCGACGCTACCGGTGTTGTTCGCCTCGCCTTCGCCGAGGGCGTGCCCCCTGGTCGGGTGACGGTCCGGCAGGATGGTCTCGGGGTCGCTATCCAGGACGTTGCGATGCGTGGCGCGTATCGTGTTTTGTGGCCCCCGAAGACGCAGGCGGCTGGTTTCGATGCTCGTGTCGAGGTGCGAGTGTCCTCCACCGGTGACGAGACGGGGGCTGTGGGCGTGGGGCTTGCGTTGCCCTCCGTACCCCGCCTCGCCGATCTCCGTCTATCGAACCTCCTCGGCGAGGCCGTGAGCGGCGCCCTCGAGGTACCTGTGCTTGGCGCGGTTACCATCGAGCTCCCTGCTGCCATGACGCTGGAAGCCTCTCTACCACTCAGCGAAACGGTCTCTGAGGTGCGCCCTCTCGCGTCGCTTCGGACGGCTCCGGGGTTCGTGTCTGTGACAGCCTTTGAGGCGCGCTATGACCTGCAACTGCTGCTCGCTCTCGCGGGCAGTCAGGATGTGGTCGAGCTCGCCCTCGATCGCGCGGCTGATGCCGAGGCGATGGACGTTGAGTGGTCGTCCGTGGGGGATGTGGCGCGCGTTCCCTCGAATGAAGACACGAGCGGCCTCGGTGTCGACGGGAGCGGCTCCGAGCAAGTTGGGGACGGTAACG
>JBMTAX010000188.1:0-6430 GCA_049429145.1 Myxococcota bacterium | reverse complement strand
TTTGCCACTCTGCATGGGCCTGCGGCGTCGATGTCGCACCGCTCCGCACCCCAGCCGCAAAATCGCTCCCTCTCCGCGCCAGCTCAGCCGATTGCCTTTCGTGAAGGGTCTCCGCGTGCGCTGCCGCGAGCTCATCTTTCAGACGCTCCAGGTCCCGCTCATGAGACGAGACCAATCGTTCGAGGAGGTCGCGCTGGGCCGTCACCTCCAGGAGGGCATCACGGGAGCGCCCGAGCTCCACACTCCGCTGTTCGAGTTGCGACTGTGAAGCACGCAAACGCGCACGAAGCTCGTCACGCTCTGCGCTTCCCTCTCGCAGGGCGGTCTCTCTCCCTTTCCGCTCCTCCCCGGCCTCCTCGACCTCTCGCATCAGGTAAGCGAGTCGCCCCTGAAGCGCAGCGGTCGCCCCGCGCACCAGGCTTTCCACGTCGATGACTGCAGAACCCACTGTGCTTGGTTCGTCCTCCGGAGGCCCTGCGGTGAGGGACTGCAACCTCGCGCGCAGCGAGTCTCGCTCCCCCATCAAGCGGTTTACTCCAGCGGCAAGTTTCTCAAGTTCTGTGCCTCGCACGACGTAAGCGATGCGCAGTTTTTCGAGTTCGGCGGCAATAGAGGCTGCATCGGCCTCTTTCGCCGTTGCGGGGGCCTCGGCGGCGCCGCTCTCGATCTCCTGGCCACTCCCGCCATTCGTCGCCGGTGTATCTGTGGACAAGCCCTCGGCGGACTGTAGTCGCGGTGCACGCAACCGCACGGTCTGCGTGGCTCGCACCTCGTCCTCGACGTGAGACCCCGCCAGGGACGCGGATGGCGATAGCGAGGGCACAGGTGCGTTGACCTGAGCTGTGTCGATGCCTGACGCCAGCCCGGCCGCGACGTCACGGTTCTCTGCAGAGTCTTCGTCGCCCATGAACGGCACAAGGCGGCGCTCGAGCTCGGCCAATTCCTCTACGAGTTCGTCACGCTCTCGCGTCCTCGCCTCCAGCCCATCGAGGAGGTCGTCGAGTTCAGCCTTTGCCTCGGGAGAAGCCTGCACCAATGCAGCGAGCGGGGAAGCAGTAGCTGGTGAGGGCGAGTGGTCTGGAACGACCACGGCCTGGGGATGCACGGTGAACGCCGTTGTCGTCGAGGAGTGCGCGCCGTGCGCGGCACGTACGGCCTCCGCGAGCCCGGCCGTGGGCATCTGCACCAGCGTGAGCGGCGGCGGGGCCGGAGCCCTATTCCCGAAGGCGAAGAGCCACGCGCTCGCAGGGTCGACGTCATCCCCCATCAAGCCTGTGTGGGGAATGACCCCCTGCTCTACCGCGGTCGCCTCGACGGGGCCGAAGAAGTAGCCGACCACCAGGCTCTGAAAGTACACCTCGACGCAGGCAAACTTTTCGCGCAGCAGCGTCGTCAGGGCACCGTAGCCGAGGGTGGGTGGCGGGGTCGAGCGGGGGAGTAGACCGGTGAGCCCCAGGTCTTGTCCAGCGGGCAGCAAGGTGAGGGCACAACCATCGGGGGAGAGAACCCGGTCGATCTCGACGACGCGTGAAGCCCGCTGGCCCTCCGCTAGGCGCACGAGATCGAAGTCGAGCACGAGATCGAAGGCGTCATTGTCAAAAGGAAGGCAGCCCCCGCGGCTTCGGTGCACCTGCAGGTCCCGTAGGATGACAAGTTCCTCATCGTCGCTGGAGTCGTCGTCAAGCGCGCTGATCACCGAGGCGGCACCGAGCTCCGTGACATAGTTGGCGAGTGAGGAAGCTGAGACTCCCCACAAAAGAACCCTGCGGCCATGCACCGCCTCCTCGAGGAAGAGCAACGGGGTCAGCTGGTCTGGGAGTCGGGGGCCATGGGAGTACCAGCTCAAAGCGATTCCTCTTTCCTCGAAACCAGACACCGTGGAGCCATGTCCTCAGGAGGTGCAGTCGTCCGTTCTGTAGCAGACTGAAGGGAAAAGGCATCGCGCGTCGTAATGGGCTCTCCCGTCGAGCGGGCCCCCGCGCGCGCTGGACCACCCCCGAGAGGCTCGACAACTTCTCTGCCACAGTTGCGCGCCACCTCAGCCGTGTCGACCGACCGGGTCAACCATGCCCTCGGGTCGGCGGGGCCGACGAACCACGGGACTAGGAAGACTGGCTTCGGCGCGCAACAAGAGGGCGAATGCGTCGTCGTCAACGGCATCGAGGGTCGCGGCCGAAGCAGACAACACCAAGGGGATCTGCAGGTCGCCGGCGGTGAAGCCGCGCTCTGTCGCGGTACCGAGAAGGCGCTCGCAACCGGCAGCGGCATCCTCCGCGCCCACGGGCGACAGAACGAGGAACACGTCCGCGCCAAACCGCACCGTGAGGTCTGCACGACGAACCGAATGAGGCAGGCGACGCCCGACGTCAGCCATCAGTTCTCGTGTGATGACGTCACCATAGCGCTCCGCAACGTCGCGCAGACCATCGATGTGCAGCATCAAGATACTCAGCGGGGTGCCATAACGACGGGCGCGCTCGAACTCCCGGGGAAGGGCTTCGAGCAATGCCATTCGACTCAGCAGTCCCGTCTCGGGGTCGATCATGGCCTCACGCAGTTGGCGCCCCTGTTCCAGGTCCTGAGCCAGGGCCGCAGCCACGACGCGCAGGCGACGCTGATCCGCCTCGTAAAACCCCCGCACCTCCTTCCGGGAGACTGCCAGCACCCCGCGCACCTCGTCACGGTAGGAGAGCGGACAGAGCAACATGGATCCGACGTGGGTCCGCTGGCCGTGCGCATGAAGGCAATCGGGGTCACGGGCAGGATCTTCGACGACAACGACCTGAGAAGAGTTCATGCAGTCCTGCACGTAGGGGCTCTCCATCGGGAGCTGCAGCAACGCCACGTCAGACTCCAGCCGCCTGCTGGTGCCCACACAGGCAAGCGATGGAGTGGGCTCGTCGACGAGCCAGTGCACGCTGAGGGTATCGACGGACAAAAGACGGGCAAGTTCATCGCACACGGCACCAAGCGCGGGGTCTTCCCCAACACCGAGCGAGACCGGCGTGGCGACGAGCAATGCAGAGACTCGAAAAAGGGCTGCCGAGAGCGTTGGCTCGGGCCCTTCCTCGAATGTGCCTGCCCGCAACGAATCGACCCACCAGGGTATCGATACCGACGCCGGCCCTACTCCGCGACGCAGCGCAGACTCTGCCGTCCGCCGATCGCGCTCGTCGATCTCTTCGGTGACCCGAGCGTCGCGGCGCACCCGACGTTTCTCTGAGTTTCGGCCCATCAGCCCTCCAGCACTCCGACGAAGGGCACATTGCGGTACCGACCGCTCGCGTCGAGGCCGTACCCCACGACGAAGCGGTCAGGGATGGTGAAGCCGAGATAGTCGACGGAGATGCCAGATTGGTTCTTGGTGGGCTTCTCCAGCAGGGAGCAAAGCTTGACGGTGGCAGGGGAGCGCGTGCGCAGGTTCTCGAGAAGGTAGCGCATGGTAAGCCCCGTATCGACGATGTCCTCGACGATCAGCAGGTGCTTTCCCTCGATGGGTTTAGAGAGGTCGCTGGTCAGCCGAACAACACCCGACGACTCGGTAGCATCGCCGTAGGAGGATAGACCGATGAAATCGACGGTGACGGGGAGATCGATGGCGCGCGCGAGGTCAGCGAGAAATACGAACGAGCCTTTGAGTACTCCGACGAGCACGAGCTCACCACCAAGGGAGCTGTACTCCTCGGTGATCTGTTGACCGAGTTCGCGAACACGCGCTCGGATCTCTTCTTCGGACAAGATGACGGACAGATTCTTCTGACGGAAGAAAGACATGAGGTATCGCCTTGGGTGAATGGTGTCAGCAGTACGCGTTGTTCATGATCTCACCGAAGCCACCGCCCCCCGGGACGATGTACTGCACGTCGGTGAGCCCCCGCTCCTCGTCCCAGCGTTTCCCAGGCATCTCGCGCAACACGTCGGGCGATGATGCACCTCGGTCGAGGCGAACCGCGTAGACGATGACGTCGGGGTGTTCCTGGTGCATGCGTCGGAGGTACTCGGGCGTGACGATCAAGTTGACGGTGACGTAGCGACGCGCCGGACCTGGCACGTGTCGTTTGTAATGATGAATGGCCTCCGCCAAGGAGCCACCGGTCGCCCCCATGGGGTCCGGGAAGAGCACGATGGCGTCGGTGACGTCCCCGCCGATTTTGCTGTCGCCAAACCGTGACCCGATGACCTGACCGCTGTCGTCGGTGACGCGGGACATGACGACGTGATCTTGCCGTACGCCGTCGGGCCGCAGCGTCTTGTTGAGGAAGTCGTAGCACTCCTGGCTCGGCAGCGTGCCTGCGCGCATGATGTTGACGCTCACCGCGCGCTGCGCTGGGTCGATCACCTCTCCAGACCACACACCGAGGGGCGTACTGTCGATCATCCTCGTCGGTACAGACTTGATGACGCGCGGGAATTCGCCGTTCAACACAGCCTTGATGAGCGACCGATAGAGGTCCCGCACGAGACTGTTGATCTCTGGCTGCCCAGTGCCCTTGGCACAAAGCGCGGCGAGGTGCGTCAGCAAGAATGGGTCTGCGAGAATGTGAACGTTCTCCCCATAGGCGTGGGCCAGCTCCGCCGTACCACGGGGTAGCTGCGCGTACGCGATGTCGGGTGCGAAAGTGTCGCTCATGGTTCCTCACGGGCGCGGAGCGCTAGGGACGTCGACGTCATGTACAAAGCAGCGACGGCAGCGAGCCTCGTAGGCTTCGGTCGCGCCCACGAGTACCTGTTCTTCGCTGGCGGCGCCCAGGGCCCAGCTCACCCTTTGGCTGCGAGCCGCCGGGGCACCACAGACCATGCACACGGCAAGCTGTTTGGTGATGAATTCTGCCACTGCCAAGAGTCGCGGGATAGGACCGAAGGGCTGTCCTCGGTAGTCGAGATCGAGCCCGGCAGCGAGCACGCGTATGCCAGCATCTGCCAGCCGTTCGCATACCTCCACCAGGTCACCACGAAAGAACTGCGCCTCGTCGACACCGATCACTTGCGGTTCGAGACGGCGCACAACGGGTTCGATCTCGCTTGCGTGCTCAATCGGGATCGACTCAAGCCGCTGAGACGAGTGACTGACGATGTCGCTCTCATGGTAGCGGTCATCGATCTTCGGTTTGAAGACGACCACCCGTTGACGTGCGATTTGGGCACGACGAAGGCGCCGAATCAGCTCCTCCGTCTTGCCCGAAAACATCGGCCCACAGATGACTTCGATATGACCCGCTGCCACGCCGTCTCCTGGTCTGGCGGCGCAGCATGGAAGAGGGGCCAGCCTGGAGCAAGGGGTAACTCTGAAAGCGGCCCCTGGCCTTTGGGATGGCCGAGGGCCCTGCGCGCGGACCCGCTGCAGGCCCCCCCAGTCGACCCACCGCCCAGTCTTGAAAGGTGCCTCCTGCCCCGCTACCTGCGGCGTCGTCATTCACTCGTGGAGTTTACCCGTGGCCGCACTCTCCCCGTCCGATGCCCCTGTCGTTCGCATCAGCGACCTCGCCGATCACGTCGGCGAGCGCGTCACCTTGCAGGGATGGCTGTACAACAAGCGTGGTTCCGGGAAGGTACAGTTCCTCCACCTGCGCGACGGTAGCGGCTTCGTCCAGTGCGTGATGGGCAAGCAAGATGTCTCGGAGGAGGTCTTTGATGCGGCGAAGCGCACGTCGCAGGAGTCGTCTGTGACGATCACAGGCCTCGTGTCAGCAGAGGCAAGGGCTCCGTACTGCGGATTTGAGGTGCACGCCGACGGCTTCTCGCAGGTATGTGCTGCCGAGGAATACCCCATCACGAAGAAGGAGCACGGCGATGCCTTCTTGATGGACCATCGTCACCTCTGGCTCCGTTCTCGACGACAACACGCTATCTTGCGTGTGCGTGCTACCGTCGTGAAGGCGATTAGAGACTGGCTCGATGAGCAGGGCTTCTTGCTCGTCGATAGCCCGATCTTCACGCCCGCCGCTTGCGAAGGGACGACGACGCTGTTCTCCACCAAGTGGTTCGACGACAGCGAGGCATTCCTCTCTCAGTCCGGGCAGCTCTACCAGGAAGCCACGGCCATGGCGTTCGGCAAGACCTATTGCTTCGGACCGACATTCCGCGCGGAGAAGTCGAAGACACGACGCCACTTGAATGAGTTTTGGATGGTAGAGCCCGAGGTCGCGTTCCTCGAGCTGCCAGGGCTCATGGACCTGTGCGAGGAGTTTCTGCGTGCCGTGGTGACTCGCGTCGTCGATAAGCACGAGAAAGAGCTGACCGATGTGCTCGAGCGCGACCTGACCTTCCTGAGAAACGTACACAAGCCCTTCCCGCGTCTGCACTACGACGAGGCCGTTGCGCAGATCAAAGCCATGCAGGCGGAAGCCACCGATCCGGAGCAGAAGCGGCTACTCGAGATCGAATGGGGGATGGACTTTGGCTCTCCTCACGAGACAGAACTGACAAAACG
>JBMTAX010000187.1:0-6437 GCA_049429145.1 Myxococcota bacterium | reverse complement strand
CCCAGAGCCAAGAGAGCATCAGCACAGGGAACAGCACGCCCCCGACCAGGCCGAGCAATCTGACTTGGTGCAGACGTCGCATGGCGAGCACCATCAGGGCAAATGACCACAATCCTGCGAAGCCGCCGATGGCGGGCAAGACCCCGAGGAGCTGGGGGGCGAACGCATAGGCGAGATGACGGTAGGTCTGGTCGTAGGACGGTGCGGGCAGCGGCAGGGGCCGAAAACTGTGCAGCGACAAATGAACCATTCCTGCCAGCAGGTGCAGTGTGCAGTAAGCGGTGAGGGGAGCGAGCAACAGCGTCGCCCACAGGTGGGCCTCGAGCTGATCGAGCTGCGCGGCAAGTGTACCGCTCGTTCGGACCAGCTCTTCCAGAAAGCCCAACTCTCCGGCCTGCTCTTCGGCCTGTGCCGCGCCCGCGGCGCTGGTGGCGGTCTCCGCGACAGCGGCGAACGCATGGCGCACCACCGGAAGCGAGAGAAGGCTCCAGGCTGCTTGGCCGACGGTGCCCAGCAAGAGGCAGAGGAAAGCGAAGCCGGTAGCGTCGTGGTCGGCGTCAGGAGACAGGTGGGCGAAGAAGGCGCGCGGTTTGGCAAAGACATCGGCTGCCGTGCCGAACACCCGCGCGTAAAAGGAGCGCTCTGTCTGTTCCCAAGCCGGAGACCCGTCCCTGAAGCCCTTCGGGGGCGTGAGGACAGGCCCGGCCGCCGAGGGTGGAGTCGACGCTTCGACGTCCGCGGGGCTCGCCCCGCCAGGAGAGGCGTCGGCCTCTGGCACCCCCTCGGCGACGTGCCCGCAGTGCGGGCAGCGCGATTCATCCGTGTCGTGCGGCACCACATAGGGCCGATCGCACTCTGTGCATCTCGACAGCAAGATCACTCCCTCCGGCTCAGGCAACCCGGCTCTCCGTGCCGCCCGTCCTGTCTACGCCGAGACCGGTTGTGCACGCTCTCTGTGCCCGGGCAGCGGTGAGTCCTCGACGCGATACCACCCTCCATAGAATGTCCACGCCGTCGCGCAACCGCGTATCGCGAGCGCCAGCCCTCGACGGCCGCGCAGTCGGGCTGGTTTCGCCGGCCTGCATCGCGAGTGACGTTTGGCCCGCAGCGCACTTCCCGGGGGAGCGCGAGCCCTGCGAGGGGCTTCGGCAACCCGCTTGTTTGTCCACCCTGACGGGTGCTACCACCCAGTACCCTTTCCGGCGCCATCTCTGGATGACCCTCCCGTCGGAAACGCTCGAGGAGCCTGCCATGGCCGGTGACATCATCGGTATCGATCTCGGAACCACGAACTCCTGTTGCGCGGTCGTTGAAGATGACGGCACCGTCAAGATAATCCCTTACCGCGGGGGCGAGACCACCATCCCCTCGATCTATGCCATCGACGACAAAGGCAACGAACTCGTCGGGCACGAAGCGAAGCGCCAGTGGTTGCTGAACCCGCAGCGCACGGTCTACGGCGCCAAGCGGCTCATCGGGCGTGAGTTCCAATCGGGCTTCGTCAAGAAGATGAGCGAATATTTCGCCTACGACATGAAGCCGGGGGACGAGGGCAATGTCGTGATTCCGCTGGGGTCGCAGACCCTCAACCTCGCCCAGGTCAGCGCGAAGATCCTGAACAACATTCGCACTGTCGCCGCAGACTATCTGCAGAAGCCTGTCACGCGCGCCGTGGTGACCGTTCCGGCCTACTTCAACGATCGGCAGCGCCAATCCGTGAAAGAGGCAGGGAGCTTGATCGGCCTCGACGTGGTGCGCGTCATCAACGAGCCCACCGCCGCTGCCATGGCCTACGGCATCAGCCGCAACCTCAACCAAACGGTCGCCATCTATGACCTCGGTGGCGGTACCTTCGACGTATCGGTCATTGAGATCCGCGGGCGCACCTTCGAGGTGAAAGCCACCGGTGGAGACATCTTCCTCGGCGGTATCGACTGGGACAACGCGCTCATCAGTTACGTCGTCGAGGACTTTCAGCAAAAACACGGTATCGATCTGCGCACCGACCCCATCGCGATGCAGCGCATCAAAGACCTCGCCGAGCGCACCAAGATCGATCTGAGTGCGCGCACCGAGGCACCCTTCTCGATCCCCTTCGTCACCATGACCGCCGAGGGCATGCCCCTCGACATCAACTTGGTCTTGACCCGCGCGAAGTACGAAGAGCTCACCAAGCCCCTCGTCGACCGCACGATCGAGATCGCCAACATGGTGGTCGCCGACGCAGGACTCAAGGTTCACCAGCTCGACGAGATCTTGCTCGTCGGCGGACAGACCCGATGGCCTGCCGTGCAGCGCGCCGTCACGGAGTATTTCGGCAAGCCCCCAGCCAAGAGCGTGCATCCCGATGAGGCCGTGGCGGTCGGAGCAGCCCTCTACGCGCACTCCCTCGAGACCGACGTCGTCGACCAGAAGGTGCAGCTCCTCGACGTGATCCCCATGCGGATCGGCATCGAGGACGCACACGGAAACCTCGTCGAGATCTTCTCGCGCAACGCGCCGGTGCCGAACCAGAAGAGCTTGATGTTTACGACCAGCATCGACGACCAGACCGAACTCGAGATGCGCATCTACCAAGGGGAGGAGAAGAAAGCGCAACAGAACGAGATGCTCGGCCACTTTACCTTCAAGGGAGTGCGCCAGGGGCCACGTGGCTCGGTGAAGCTCGACGTCATCTTCGATTGCAACGTCGAGGGAATCCTTTCGCTGTCGGCGACGGACAGGGCAACTGGCACCAAGATGAAGGAGCAGGTCAAGGTCCTCTCACGCGAGCAGTGACCTGAAAGAAGGCAGATGGCGCATCGTTCCCCCATCGGTGAGGTCCAGGCCGCCCTCGAGGACGCGCGGCGTGGGCTCGCAGGCCTTCGGCGCCTGCTGTTGCCAAAGGCCGCCGAGGACATCCCGCTTTTGCCGAGCGCCGAACATACGATGCTCGTCACCCTCGCGGCTCTCGTGGGGCTCTACGCGGGCATCGCGGCGACATTCCTGCGGGTCTTCGTGCGGCTGACCGGCGCTCTCTTCTTCCAGCCTGGCGCCGCCATGGCCCTGGCCTTTGACCCGGCCTCTCCAGAGCGCCAGCGCCTCCTCGGGGAGATGGCGCGCACCAACTGGCACCCCGAGCTTCTCGGGGTGGGCACGGCAGCAGTTGCCGCGAGCGTGCTCTACGGCTTTTACCGGCATTATCTGCGGCATCGCTCTGGGCGGAAAAAAGCGGAGCGCAGTCGAGCCTTCCTCATCGCGTTGTTGCTCGCGGTGGCGGTCGCCCTGATGTTTCTGCTGCACTTTCTCGTCGACGTCGCCAGCGTCATGACGCCCGGCCATGGTGGGCTCATGCAGGTGATGGAGCACACGCCCTGGTACGCCCTCGTCGTCGTCGCGCTGCTCGGCGGCGCGCTTGTCGGCACCCTCGCGCATCGCTTTCGCGCGGCTCGGGGCCACGGTGTGCCCGACATCATGGAGGGTGTGGCGTTGCGCGGCGGCAAACTGGCCCCCGCCGATGGACCGATCTTCGCGGGGGCGGCAGGAATCACAGTCGCAGCCACGGGTTCGGTGGGCCTCGAGGGGCCCGTGGTCTACTTCGGTGCCACCACGGCGAGCGGCCTTGGCCAGGCGCTGCGTCTCTCCCGGTCTCGTCTCCGGGTGCTCGCAGCGGCAGGCGCTGCTGCTGGTGTAGCGGCCAGCTTCAACGCCCCCATCGCTGGCGCCCTCTTCGCGCTCGAAATCGTCATCGGTGACTTTGCCTTGGCCACGTTTTCACCCGTCGTCATTGCCAGCGTGGTGGGCACCGTCGTGCACCGGTCCATCGAAGGCAATCATCCCGTGCTGGGCGATGCGGGCTTCAGCCTCGTCAACGGCTACGAGATCGGTCTCTATGTGCTCCTCGGTCTCTTCTGTGGGGTCGTCGGGAGCGTGTTCGTGAGGGTCCTCGAAGGGAGTCACGACACAGTGCGTCGCCTGTTCGCTCCCGTTCCCCCGCTGCTACGCCCCGCGCTCGGGCTGATGCTCCTCGCTGCGGTCGCCTCATTGCTCGGTCGCTATGAAACCCTCGGGTCCGGTTACGATGCGATGCAACGAATCCTTGAAGGCAAGATGCTCGTGTCGGTCATGGGTTTCGTCCTTGTGGCCAAGATCTTCGCCACGGCCCTGACCCTCGCGTCGGGGGGAATCGGCGGGGTCATGTTCCCGAGCTTGCTCATCGGGGCCACCACCGGCGGCCTCTTCGGCACCGCAGCCCAAGGGGTCTTCGGTGATCGCATCGCCCCGTCGTCGTCGTATGCCATCGTTGGTATGGGCGCCTTGCTGACGGCAGTGCAGCATGCGCCGCTCACCGCGACGGTGATGGTGTTCGAGTTCACCAACGACTACACCATCATTTTGCCATTGCTCGTCAGCTGCATCCTGGCGACTCTGCTCGCCACGCGAGCCCTGGGCGCCAACATCTACCTGCGCGCACTCCGTCGTCGTGGCATCGTGTTGAACCGCGGCCGCGAGCAGAACGTGCTGCGTTCCATCAAGGTGCGCGAGGCCATGCGCACCGACTTCTTGGCGCTCCATGAGTCCGATCGCTTGCGTGCCGTCGCGGAACTGGTGGCCCGAACCACCCAGACAACCTTCCCTCTCGTCGACGATGATGGCAACCTCAAGGGCGCACTGAGACTGCAAGACCTGCGACCGGTGATGTTCGAATCGGGTCTCGAGGACCTCGTCGTCGCCGCCGAACTCGGGCGCCAGGAGGTCCCAGTCATCTCCCCCGAGGACAGCCTCGCAGTTGCACTTGCACGATTCTCACTACAGCCCTTCGAACACCTGATCGTCGTCGATGTCCACGATGAGAGGAAGGCGGTGGGTCTGCTCTCGTTACAAGCCGCGATGGAGGTCTACCAAGAGGCGCTGAAGCGCGCCGGGGTCATGGAGGCCGGTCTGCTCGAGGAGGGCCCCTTCCACACCAAGCCGCCGCCAGAGCCCATTCGTGCTGGTGAGGGCCCTGGCTGACCCGCATTTCTCCCCTACGCCGACGCACTCCCAAGGCGTGCTACCTTGCTCCCATGAGCCGTGCGCTGTTCGAGCTAGGGCCGCACCAAGCTTTGTTGCGGGTATGCGGTGGTGATGTCGTCGAGGAGCTGCCGCTCCTCATCGAGTCGCTGCTCATCGGCAGCGCGGCTCACTGTGACATCTGCCTTCCCGCATCGATTGCCGCTCCCGAGCATGTCCGGGTCGGCTGTGACGAGGAGGGGTTCTACGTCGAGGATCTCACGGATCGAGGAGCCCTTTGCGTTGGCGGGGCGGTGGTGTTCCGCCGCGTTCGGGTCACCCTCGGCGAACGCATTGAGGGAGAAGGCTTTACCCTGGAGCTGCTGCCCCTCGTCCCTGATGCGCATCGCTTCGCGGCCGGGCCTTTCGATGACGACGGGCGCCCCCATGGTCCTTGGGTCCACCGCTACATCGACGGTACGCGGGCGGCCGAGGGCGCCATGCGTCACGGAGCGCCCGATGGCAGCTGGCGCATCTATGCTCCCACTGGCGAACTCATCGAGGAAGCTACGTGGCGTCGGGGACTGCTGCACGGCGAAGCACGCCAGTATACCCGCCGTGGGGCACTACGCGCACGCAGCGCTTGGCAATTCGGTCGGATGCACGGGCACTTCGTGAGCTACTTCTCTGACGGGAAAGTGCACGTGGAGGGCACCTACGAGCGTGGCGAGCAGCACCGCCTATGGCGCACGTTTCGACCGAGCGGCGTCGTTGAGTCGGAGGGGCTCTTCGAGGAGGGCGTCGCACAAGGCCTGTGGCGCCACTTCCACGACGACGGCCGGGTCGCCGCGCAAGGAACTTTCCTCGGAGGGCGCAGGAGCGGCGCGTTCGAGTCTTTTCATCCCGACGGGAGTCCGGCCGCCCTCGGTGCGTATCTCGATGATGCTCGAGAAGGAATCTGGCGCGAATGGTTGCCGGGGACCAGCACCGTGCGCGAGACCTCGTGGAACAAGGGGCAACGCCACGGCGATACAGTCATCACGTGCGATGGCGTGGTGCGCCAAGAGGGCAGTCACCACGAGGGCAAGATGCACGGCGCTTGGTTATGCTGGTCCGCGAAGGGTGTTCTCCTCGACGAGCGGGTTTATCTCGAGGGGCGCCTACACGGACCGTGGCGCAGCTTTCATCCCTCAGGCGCACGACGGACAGAAGGGGAGTTTGTTGCCGGTCGGCTCGAGAACTCCTTATGGCTCTTCGACGATCAAGGCGTGCAAACCCACGCCCTCCGTTTCGCGAGCGGTACCCTGGTGGAGGGCGATGAGAGCCTCCTCGAAGAGCTCGGCCTCGTCGTCGTCAACGGCAAACCAGTCGATGCTACGAGCCGCTCTTCCTGGCGCGACGAGCCCTAGCGGGGTGAGGCAAAATCGACATTCGTCGATTTGCGCACCCGGCTCGTTCTGCCGGAG
>JBMTAX010000186.1:0-6485 GCA_049429145.1 Myxococcota bacterium | reverse complement strand
GCGACAAAGTGACTGTCGCCCTCTCGCCTTACGACCTCACCAAAGGGCGAATCGTTTACCGAGCACGTTGAGCCTCTCTTGCCTCGGGGTAGGTGGGGGCGAAAGACCCTCGCCCCCCTCATTCGTCTTCGTCGGCCTTCTTTTCGTCGACACGACCGACGCTACCTCTGCGACCCCGCCACATCGCGAATCGCCTGCTCCTGGAGCTGACCTCTCGCCCACTGCGAGGGAACCCCGCTCAGCCCTTCACGCTGCCCGCGGTCAGTCCCTCGACTAAGTTCTTCTGCAGCAAGAAGAAGAGCGCCATGACGGGGACACTCACCAAGATCGCTCCTGCGGCGAAGTGGCCCCACGCAGTGCTTTTTTCTCCGACATATCCCTGCAGCACGACGGGGAGGGTGTAGCTGGTCTCGGCGCTCATGAACTTGGCGGCGAGGATGAACTCGTTCCACGCGGTCATGAAGGAAAACAGAGCGGTGATGGCAATTGCCGGCCGGGCCAACGGCAGAATGATGCCGAAGAAGATCCGAAGCGTTGACGCTCCGTCCATACGAGCCGCTTCTTCTAGTTCGCGGGGGATGGTGTCGAAGTAACCCTTCAACATGAAGGTACTAAACGGGATGGACGTCGTGGCATACACAAGCACGAGCCCCGTCTTGGTGTCGAGCAGGCCCGCCGTGTCGAGGAGGATGTACAGCGGAATCATCATCATCGTGCCCGGGAACATCTGCGTCACGAGCAGGCTCATCAGACCGAGTCGTTGTCCCGGGAAGGTGAAGCGACTGAAGGCGTATGCGGCGCTTGTGGCGAGGCCAACACCGACGAGCGCGGTCACCGAGGAGATGATCAGGCTGTTGGCGAGCTGGTGACCGAAGACCCACGTGCCCGCCAGATCGCTGTGCAGCACCACATCCTTGAAGTTCTGCAACGATGGGTTCGCCGGGATGGGAGCGAATCCCATGGCAAAGCTTTGGCTCGGTGTCAGGGCCATGCGCACCACCCACAGGACCGGGTACAGCACGATGACAGAGACCCCCACTAGGATGAGATGGCTCAGCGCAGCGACGAGCCAGGGGCTGCGGCCGGGTTTCGCGTCGGTTCCATACCGCTGCATCATGCGTCTCCTCGAAGCGCGCGGGTGACGCGGTTCGCCGCGACTGAGTAGCCAAGCAACATCAAGAAGATCAGGGTCGAGTATGCCGAGGCGTACCCGAATGCGCCCCCCTGTCCGCGCTCGAAGGCCCAGCGGAATGCTTCCGTGATCAAAATGTCAGTACCACCGCCAGGCTGACCCCCGCTCACGAGGTAGATGATGTTGAACATGTTGAATGTCCACACCGAGCCGAGAACGATGGCCGGTGCGAGAACGGGACGCAGTAGCGGCAACGTAATCGACGTCAGCTGCTTGATGGGGCTCTCACCATCGAGCTCAGCCGCCTCATACAGATCACGGGGAATCGCCGTGAGTCCACCGAGAGCCGTGACCATCATAAAGGGGAAGCCGAGCCACGTGTTGGTCACGAGGTTCGCCATAAAGGCCGTCCACGTCGAATTCATCCAGGAGAATCCCTCGAGTCCCAGCGCCGCGTTGATGGCACCAAACTCGGGGTGGAACATGCCCTTCCAGATGAGGGCCGTAATATAGTTGGGTACCGCCCACGGCAGGATGAAGAGCACCCGATACAGGCCGCGGAATCGAAGCCGCGCCTGCGACAGCACCAGCGCCAGCAAGACGCCGATGACGACGTGAAGAAAGACGTTTGAGGCCGTCCACAACACGGTGATGCCGAGGGTGTAGAAGAACTTCGAATCTCCACCGGTCAAGATGCTGATGTAGTTCCGCAGCGCGACGAACGAATATTCGCCCCAGGTATGCTTGAAGAAGCCCATGCCGACGCCGAAGCCGAACGGAATGAAGACGATAATCGCCATTCCGAGCATGGCTGGCGCCAAGTACAAGTACGCAGCTCGATTGCTCCACATGTCGCGGGCGAGCTTCGCCGGCCCGTAGCGACGAAGGCGGAGCCCACTCACCCCCACCGCCCCCACGAGCAGAAACGCGACCAGACCGTAGAACGGCGTCGGGTCGACGTCTTCGCCCACCGCGGCCACCTCTGCCATGACGCCTTCGAGCTTCGCTTGCGCCTCGGCGAGGGTCTCTGCGGGGTCAATGCCCTGTCCAATGGCCTTGCCGATGGCGAGGTCGCCCGGGCTCCACATCGCCTTCATTGCAGGGGTATTTGGCGACGGAATGGCGAAGGCCAGCTGCTCTTGGAACGCCCGCAAGACCTGCGCATTGCGGGGACTCACGTTGCTATTATCGAGTTTCTGCCACGCGTCTTTCCACGCCACGGGCTGAAGGCCGACGGTCAGGCGCAGCTCGCTGGCCTCAGCCGCCGCGAGCATTCGAGCTACGCGCACCGCCAACTCGCGCTTCTCCGTACGTCCTGACACCATCACCGCATCGACGCTGAGCAGCGGACGCATGTGTTGTCCGGCGGGGGCTTCGAAGCCATCGCCCCGCACGTCGAGGGCGGGCAGGGGGCTCACGGCGTACTCGAGACCGTCGGCATCGAGCTCCCCGAGGCTCCAGGGACCCGTAATGATGTACGCCGCCTTCCCCTCGTTGAAGAGGGCCGACAGTAAGGTGCCGCTCACCTCTTGCGGTACTAGCTTCAGGTCGTTGGCCAGGTGTGCCGCGAAGCGCACCGACATGGCGTTGGCTGTCGACGACAAAGCGGGGCGACCACGCTCGTCGAAGAGCCCGCCACCAAAGCCAAACATGAGGCCGGCATGAAAGTAGAGCAGACGGTTTTCGTACACGAGCCCGTACGACCCCCCGCCGGTGTGACGCCGGGCATCGTCGATCAGCTGGCTCATGGTGGCTGGCGCATCGGGGACCAGCTTGGTGTTGCGCCACAGCGCTACCGATTTGAAGGCCAGCGGAATTCCGTACACGGAATCTTTGTAGATAACGGCAGGCAGTAGCCCATCGTGGAGTCCGCTCAGCAAGCGCCGATCGACGACGTCATCGAGAGGCGCGATGGTCTTGGCCTCCGCCCACCCGCCAATGTTGTCATGGGCGGCAATGAAGACGTCCGGCCCCTTGTTCCGCGGAATTGCATTGGTGATTTTATCGAGGAAGGCGTCGTAGGGAACCTTCAGCAGCTTGAGACGGAAGTCTCGCTCCGTCTCGTTTACGCGCTGTGCCCATTGCTCGATGGCCAGCGCCTCGGTGGCGCGGTAGGGGTGCCACAGCACCACCTCGGGGCGCAGGTCCTCTGCTCCCTCCCCCGCATCGAGACCGAGCGCCGAGGCCGGCCAGAGCAGACCAGCCACCAGCGGCAATAGTCCGAAGAATAGTGGCCCCCTCACGCCTCCACCCGCACACCGATGTTGTCGAAGAAGTGCAGCCGGTCTGGGACACATACGAGAGGAATCGCATCCCCAGGTTGAGGCTGTGACGACTCGGCCAGCTTGGCGCAAGCGCGGGTCGACCCCAGTGCTCCGAAAGCAAAACTCTCGGCTCCGAGTCGCTCGATGTAATCCACCTGCAACGTGCCGAAAGGAACGCCTTCACTACCGCCCGCGACTAGATCGTGGGGACGAACGGCAACACATGACGTCTGCTGCGGCGTCGCGATGGACAGCGCCGCTTTGGCGTCCGTCAAGAAACCCTGGCCCTCTGCGCGGCCTTCGAAGAAGTTCATCGTCGGAGTCCCGAGGAAGGCGGCGACGAAGCGGTTTGCAGGCTGCCGGTACACTTCCATCGGTGCGCCGATTTGTTGAGCGATGCCGCCATTCATCACGACGACGCGGTCCGCGAGCGTCATCGCTTCCACCTGGTCGTGGGTGACGTAGACCGTGGTAGTTCCCAACGACCGGCGCAGGCGGGCGATTTCCGCGCGCACCTCCGTGCGCAGCTTCGCATCGAGGTTCGAGAGCGGTTCATCGAACAGAAATGCCTTCGGTCGACGGACAATGGCGCGGCCCATCGCGACCCGCTGCCGCTGCCCTCCGCTAAGTTGCGACGGCTTCCGGTCGAGCAGCGCTTCGAGTCCAAGCATCTTCGCGACTTCGTCGGTCCGCGTCGCAATGTCCGTGCGGCTGTGTCCTCTCACCTTGAGGCCGTAAGCGATGTTCTCCCGGACACTCATGTGGGGGTAGAGGGCGTAACTCTGAAACACCATTGCGAGATCGCGCTCGCCAGGCGCCGCTTCGTTGACGCGTTTACCGTCGATCTGGAGTTCTCCCGCTGAGATGGACTCGAGCCCTGCGATCATGCGCAGGGTGGTCGATTTGCCGCACCCGGAGGGCCCGACGAGTACAATGAATTCGCCATCGGCGATTTCGAGGTCGAGGCCTTTGACAACCTCGGTCTCTCCATAACGCTTCTGAATGTTGCGGAGGCTGATTGACGCCACAGTGTGTCCCCTCAGTCCCGGGTCGGGTTGCGAAGCCTTGCCGCCGACGCATCCTCGGTCAACACGGGGCTGGCCGTTCCTGCATGATAAATGACGCTGTCCTGGACAATGTGCAGGCTCGGTTACGGTTTGCCGGGTGCAAAACTGGCGCTGCTCCACGCTGCGCGTGTGTGGTGCCCAATACCGCTCGATGCCCCGCGGCGAGCAGCGAAGTTCGGAGGGGGGCTCCCATCGCCGGTTTCACCTGGTACTGACCCCCGCCGGGGGGGCATGGGCCCATGGGATGGCCGCCGCGCAGGCGACGGCGCAAGAAAGACAGGAGCACCAGTTGCACGCCACCTTGGATGGCAACCAGCGAACACTGAGCGAGGCTGCCGAGCGGGCAAGCCTGTTGCTCGCTGGCGTCGTGCTGGTGTGCATGGCGAAGCTGGTGCGGGGTGTCCAACTCTGGCACGACGGCGGTGGTGTAGAGGCACTGGTATCGCTGCCGTTTTTGATCGGTCAAGACCTCCTCGACGTGGGAGTCGTCAGCCTCTGCGGGATGCTCATGCTGCGGGCCCTGCGGCGACAGACCTATGAGCGCACCATTCAGCTCGGCGTCCTGTCATGGGCGCTGCTGTGCGCTCTAGACGTCACGAGCTACCGCGTCACCGGTACAGGCATCACCTGGCAACGTCTGGGAGGCGCAGAAGGATCGACCCTCGCCGACCTCGACTTGCTGTCCATGGCTGACCTCGGGGTGGGGGTATCATGCGCGTTGTGCTTCGCTTCGTTGCACCCCGCCGTGCGTGCCGTGGTCGCGCGTTGGCACTGGTTGTGGGGCGTAGCGCCGTCGTGGGTCGCTCTGGTGCTCATGCTCGGCGGGGGACTGCTCATGGGAGTCGAGCATCACCGTCGAATCGACCGCTGGGAACTCCGGCGGAGCACCCTGCAGCTCTTCGTTGGCAGCCTGCTCGAGGGCAATGAAGATCGAGTCGACGTCCATGACGACATGACAGAGGTCGACTGGGCACGACTCCACACCCCCGCGGAGGTGAGCCTCGCCCCGGCTTCCGTCCCGAGGACGGATGAGGTGCCACGGAATGTCATCATCGTCTTGATGGAGGGCGTCCCCTTTCGTTACACGAGTTGGGGGACGGCGGGTTTCGATAGCACACCGAATCTCAGACGGCGGGTCGAGGCCGAGGGGCAGCTCTTTCGCCGCTTCTATTCCCATTATCATTCCAGCATTCAATCAATATTTAGTTTGGTCTGCTCCGCGTACCCCCCGATGTACGTGCGCGAGGGGAATATTGTTTCCCAGGCGCCCCGGATCGATTGTGGGGAGTTTAGTGAGCACATGCGCGACAGTGGGAGGAAGACCGGACTTTTTCATGGGGGAAGGTTTGCCTATTATGACAAGCTTTCTCTGCTCGGTGGACGTGGCTACGATGTCACTCTAGATGCCGAACATTTGCGCCGGCGCTACCCCGAGCGACAAATGCACAAATGGGGTATCGATGATCGCGCTGTCGTCGAGAGTACCCTCGATTGGATCGATTCGGTGCCGGCGGGGCAGCACTTCGCGGCATTGCTGATTCCCATCACCGCCCATTACCCCTATTGGCTCCCTCGCGATGTGGTGCCGCGCTTCCCCGGCGAGGGAAAACCCGAGCGCTTTGCGAGCGCGGTGTCATACCTCGATGACGCGGTTGAGGTACTGCTACGAGGCCTCGAATCCCGCGGTTTGTATGAGGAGACGCTCGTGGTGGTATTGGCCGACCATGGGGAGCGGGTGGACCCACTCGCCCACAAGTACGGGGGGTTTCGCGTATTCTACGAGCAGAACCTCCATGTGCCGTTCCTGTTGCTCAACCCGCGCCTTTTTCCGGCAGGCACGCAGCCACGGGTGTCCGATCGACTCGGCGGTATCGTCGATGTGGTGCCCACTGTGCTCGACGCCCTGCGCCTGCGTGCCGATCCTCGACACTTCGGACAGAGCTTGTTGGCCGATGACTTTGCAGACCGCCGTGTGTTCTTCGGCTCGTTCTCGGCGCGGGAGACTGCTGTGGGATTCATAGA
>JBMTAX010000185.1:0-6499 GCA_049429145.1 Myxococcota bacterium | reverse complement strand
GACGCCCCCCACGACGTGGACCTCAGGGAGGGTCGCTTGTAGTCGCTCTTCGATGAGGCCGTTTTGGAAGCACACGAGCGGTGCGCCTGGCAGCAGATGGGGCATCACCAGCCTCGCTGCGCTCTCTGCGGAGCTCGGTGGTACCGCGAGCAAGGCGGTGTCGAAGCGGGGACCGCTCCGGTCGAGTGCGTCCACCACGTCGAAGTGAGTCGTGACTTCCCGGCCTCCGAGAAGTGCGCATAGTCCACGCTCACGAATCGCAGCGGTGATCATGGCGTTCCCGCTGACACCGGTCACATCGCGGCCAGCAAGGCGCAGCGAGGCCGCGATGACGCCACCGATACCGCCCATGCCGACGATGACCACCTTGCCTGCCACGACACCTCCGAGAGTCGACGCCGCAGATTGCCAGACATGGCCCAGATTGACACCCGGCGATAGGGCTCGTCGTCGCTCCCTCTGAATTGTACGGGGACCATTGGGTGTCACCCTGAGCTATGTCTCTTCGTCTCCATCGCCTTCGGTGTGACACCGGCCAGAAGTCATTTTTTTCTCATCCTGCTACAACCCTCCCGACGCTCGAGGCCAGCGCCTAGAGCCACCCAAGGAGTGAGCCCCGTGACCGCCTTCAAGCTCGGAGATGTCTCTTTCACCGCCCCCGAGGGGTACCTCCCGCGCGTGGTCGTTATCGCCGCGCCCCCATCCGCTGGCGGCAAGAGCGCGGGGCAGATGGTGGTGAAAAAGGAGGCGAGCTACGCTCGCAATGTCGTCGTCGTCTCGGAGGGTTTGGCCGAGGGCGTTACCGCAGAGGCATACGTAGAGCGACAGTTGCTCCTGCTGCAAAAGAACCTGCCGAACTTCCAACTGCTCAAGCGCGGTGAGACCAGCGTGGGTGGCTACAGCTGTCCCCTCGTCGAGACCCAGTCCACTGGCCCCGAAGGGCGGCTGCTCAACAGCATGACCGCCTATCTTGTTGTAGGAAGAATGGCCTACACGCTGTCTGCATCACAGCTGGCGGGGCTCCCGTACCAGGACGCACGGGCTGAGTACCTCGCGATTCTTGCTTCGTTTCGGGTGGGCTGATGCCCCGTGCCTCGACGACTCTCGGTGACGTCACCCTGGCCCGTTGGGTACCGGCCATACGAACAACGTCGACAAGGTCCAACATGCGTGAGCGACAGCAGAGGGCAAGAGGCGGCCTGTGGTGATGCGCAGCCACAGCCACACGCTCCCCAGGCCAACTGCCGCGAGGACTACGAGGGTCGCGCCACTGCCGACTTGGGCCAAGGCATAGAGCGCGCACGTCAGCACGGCCGCCCTCCGCGGGTGCCCGAAGCGAGAGAGCAGTACGTCGTACAGGACGCCTCTAAACAGCAACTCTTCCGCGGCGGCCACGAAGGCGACGAGAGGGACGATCAGCGTGGAACTCCCGAGGAGAGAGACCAACGCACGATGTTCAGTGCGCCAGGCTGGGATGAGCTCACCCACCAGTGGCCAGAGGAGGTGGGTCACCGCGACGGTGGCGACCCCCACCGTGAGGCCCTGCAACACACTGGCAATGGTGCCGGTCCTCGCTGGTCGTAGAAGTGGCACGACTTTGTGCCGGTACACCACGAGCGCGACGGCGCAGAGCCCTGCGAGGACGACGGTGGGATTGTGAAGGACACGACCTAGAGCGAAGCAAGAGGCCCACAGCAGCACGAAGGCAACCGCTACCGCGGTCTCTCGTAGGGGCCCCGCGGAGGTCTCTTGCCTCATCCCGAGAGACCTCTCGCCCACGGCGTCAGCGCCGCGATCAGGGCTTCGGCGACGTGAACGCGGAGAGACTGTTGGTGACGCTCGCGCTCAAGGGCCTGTCGTATCGCCTCGGGCAATGACAACAGCTTGTGATGTGGGTGCATTTCCCAATAACGCGGTGCGCTGCCGACGAGGTCCGCGCCGAGGCCCGCGAGGAGCTCTCTTGTGAGCGTGGGCTGCGCCCGCGTCACGAGTGGCAGCACCCTTGATGCCACTCGGCGAGGCAGCAGGGGAACGGAGATCCAGGCCGGCTCTCGACCCGCGAGGGCAGCCGTTCGCTCCAGGAGCGCCCGGGCACTCAAGATCTCGGGACCAGGCAGGTCAAACACGCCGCCTTCGCAGTTCGGATCGGTCAGAGCGTGCGTGATGGCGGCGGTCACGTCGTGGATGGCGAGGGGCGAGAGGCGAGAACGGAGCCAGTGCACCTCGGGAAGCCATGGCGCGCGCACAGCGATATCGCGGAGGAGGTCCCAGCTCGCGCTCCCTGGGCCGATGATGATACCCGCCTGCAACTCCACCACAGGGACTGTGCCTGCGCGAAGCGCTGCCCCTGTGGCCGCGCGGCTTCGGAGATGGCGTGAAGGATGGGCCCGAGGGGAAACCCCACCCAGGTAGACGATGCGACGACAACCTGCCCGTGCCGCCGCCTTCGCGAAACGTGCTGCCGCCCTCTGCTCTCGAGCTTCATAGCCTGCACCACTGTCGAGGCTGTGCACCAGGTAGACCGCGAATTCACACTCCTCGAGTGCCGGCGCCAAGCTTCTTTCGTCGTCGACGTCGAGGCGCACCCATGTCGCGCTGCCCGGGCCGACCGCCGGAGGTGTCCGGCTCCCGCACCGCACATCGTGACCTGCATCCAACAACGCAGGCAGGAGGTACGTACCGACGAAGCCCGTCGCACCTGTCAGAAGCACGCGACCCTTTCCGGTGGGCTGTGGCATTCAAACCTCCATCCTGTTGAATGCCGAGGATCGACCCGGGTAGCGATCATGCCCTCGAGCCGGCCGCCTCGCAGTCGCTACTTTCTGGTGCATGATGAGCGCCTTAGACCCATTCGGCCCAGCGACGCGCACTTGGTTCGCACGGGCTTTTCCCGGAGCGACATCGGTACAACGTGACGGATGGCCTCATCTCGTCGCGGGTGCCCACGCGTTGCTGCTCGCCCCGACGGGGAGCGGCAAGACCCTCGCCGCATTCCTTGCGTGCCTCGACCGATTGACCCGGCTGCCCGTGACCGAGTCCGCCGGTGTGCGGGTGGTCTATATTTCCCCCCTCAAGGCCTTGGTGCACGACGTCGAGAAGAACCTGCGGGCGCCGCTTGTGGGAATCGAGCGTGCGGCAGAGGGCCATGCCCTCTCTTTGCGACCTGTCCATGTTGATGTCAGGACCGGTGATACGCCCGCCGAAGAGCGACGCCGTCAAATACGCGAACCCGCCGACATCTTGGTGACGACGCCAGAGTCGTTGTTTCTCCTACTTACCTCCGAAGCCCGCGAGACCTTGCGCACCGTAGAGACCGTCATCGTGGACGAGATTCACGTGGTCGCGGGAAGCAAACGAGGGGCTCACCTCGCGTTGAGTCTTGAACGTCTCTCTCAACTTTGCGCGCGTGACCCCCAGCGCATCGGTCTCAGCGCCACGGTGCGACCCGTCGAGCGCGTAAGTCGGTTCCTCGGTGGTGATCGCGTCGTGGAGGTGGTCGACGCTTCAGAGCCACCGCGCCTCGACCTCGCCATCAAGGTCCCGCTCGACGACATGGACCGTCCGCCACGACCCGTTACTGCCGCGACCCTCGACCACGAACAGGGGCCGCCTGAACCTCGTCGTGGGAGGCGCGGGCGTCGGTCTGTGGCGACGGGCAATCCGCAGCCGGCGGAGAATGGCATCTGGCCGAGCCTCTACCCCGAGTTACTGCGTGAGATCCGCGCCCATCGTTCGACCCTGGTCTTCACCAACAGCCGTCTCCTCTGCGAGCGCCTCGCGCAGAAACTCAACGAGCTGGCGGGTGAACCGTTGGTACGCGCCCATCATGGGAGTCTCTCCCACGCGAAGAGGGCGGAGATCGAGGAGGAACTCAAAGAAGGTCGGCTCCCGGCTCTCGTCGCCACCAGCTCCTTGGAACTTGGCATCGACATGGGCGCTATCGACCTTGTCCTCCTCGTGGAGAGTCCCGGGGCCGTCTCCAGCGGGCTGCAGCGAGTGGGTCGTGCAGGTCACCAGGTGGGGGCGGCGAGTCGCGGTATCGTCTACCCGAAATTTCGGGGTGACCTGCTCGAGAGCGCCGTGGTTGCGCAGCAGATGATGCTTGGGGCTATCGAGGAGGTACGCGTTCCTCGCAACTGTCTCGACGTCCTCGCCCAGCATCTGGTCGCCATGATCGCGATGGAAGACCAGCAGGTCGAAGACCTCTACCGTGCGGTGCGAAGGTCGCATGCATATGAAGACCTATCGCGTGAAATGTTCCTCGCTGTACTCGACATGCTCGCCGGGCGCTACCCCAGCGACGACTTTCATGACCTGGCACCACGTATCGTCTGGGACCGAACGACGGGCGCCTTGCGGGCTCGTCGCGGTGCGAAGGCTCTCGCCATCATGAACGCGGGAACGATTCCTGATCGCGGACTTTACCGCGTGCACGTCGGGGAGGGGGGGCCACGTATCGGCGAACTCGACGAGGAAATGGTGCACGAGACGCGACAGGGGGACACCATCGTCCTTGGTGCGAGTTCGTGGAGAGTGGAACAGATTCAACAAGACCGTGTGCTCGTATCACCGGCGCCCGGTCAGCCCGGCCGTCTGCCGTTCTGGCGAGGCGAGCGCGCGGGGCGCCCCCTGGAACTCGGTCGTGCCCTCGGTGCTTTCGTTCGTGAACTCGACGGGCAAAATGACCAGTCGCGCCGTCGCTACCTCGCTGCCCACACCGTCCTCGACGATCGCGCTCAACAGAACCTCCTCAGCTATCTCGAAGAACAACGAGCCGTCAGCGCGCTGCCCACCGACCGCGAGATCGTCGTCGAACGCTTCCGCGATGAACTCGGTGACTGGCGCGTGTGTATTCTGACGCCCTTTGGGCGAAGGGTGCATGCCCCTTGGGCCCTTGCGCTCGAGGCACGGTTCTCAGAGCTCCAAGGCTTCGCTGCGCAGGTGCTCTATAGTGACGACGGTGTCGCGTTGCAGTTCCCCGATAGTGACGAGCCCCCTGCGCTCGGAGGGCTCTTTCCGGACACGACAGAACTCGAAGACAGAGTGACCGAACAGCTTTCACAATCCGCCTTGTTCGCCACACGCTTTCGCGAAGCTGCGGCTCGTGCCTTGCTACTTCCTCGTCGTCGTTTCGTCGGCCGCGCGCCACTATGGCTGCAGCGACGTAAATCACAACAGCTGCTCGCCGTGGCCAGCCGCCATCCGAATTTTCCCCTCGTGCTCGAGACCTATCGCGAATGTCTGCAGGACGTGTTCGATCTTCCGGCGCTGCGCGAGCTGCTTGCGCAGGTAGAGCGACGTGAAGTGCGCGTGACAGAGGTCTTCACGACGAGGCCATCGCCGTTTGCGCGTTCGCTCGTCTACCAATATGTCGCCGCCTACCTTTACGACGGTGACGCGCCCGTGGCCGAGCGTCGTGCGGCAGCCCTCTCCCTCGACCGCGCGATGTTGCGGGACTTGCTCGGGCAAGAGGAGTTGCGCGACCTGCTCGTCCCAGCGGCAATCGACGAGGTGGAACGCGAGCTGACAAGGGCCGACCCTTCGTTTCAGGTGGCTCATGAGGACGCGTTGCACGACCTATTGCGTCGCCTCGGGGACCTCACCCGCGACGAGATATCGGCTCGGGCGCTGCACCCACCCGACGAGTGGCTCGCTTCCCTCGAGACGCAGCGCAGAGTTCTGCCGGTACGTGTAAGCGGTGAAGAACGCTACATCGCGGTCGAGGATGCTGCCCGATACCGCGACGCGCTCGGTGTGACACTGCCGCGCGGCGTGCCCAGCGTCTTCCTTGCGCCTGCGGCTGCTGCATTCGAGAGTTTGATCGTGCGCTTTGCCCAACACCGCGGCCCCTTTCGCGCGCAGGACATCGCACTCCGCTACGGCCTGGTGCCAGCCCAGGTGGAGCCTGTTCTCGTCGCGCTCGAGGCGAGCGGGCGACTCGTTTCCGGTGCGCTTCGACCTGGGGGCTATGGCAAAGAGTGGTGCGACCCCGAGGTACTCCGCCGTCTCCGACAGCGCTCTCTCGCCCATCTGCGCAACGAGGTTTCGCCGGTAGCTGGGGAGGCTTACGCGCGCTTTCTGCTCGGGTGGCATGGCCTGACAAAGGCTGACTCCGCACGGCGGCGTCCCCTCGTCGAGCGTCTCGAAGGTATCTGGGGTGTTCCTCTGCCGTTCTCCGACCTAGAAACGCGCATTCTCCCTGCGCGCGTCGATCGATACGAACCGAGGCTCCTCGACGAACTCGGCGCCAATGGTCAGGTCCTCTGGGTCGGGGCAGGAGCTTTGGGCCCGCGCGACGGGCGGGTGATGCTCCTGCCGCGGGACCGCGCCGCTGAGCTGCTAGCGACCCCCAGCATCGACGCGGCAACGCTCGACGGCACCGCGCTCAAGCTCTACCGCATGATCGACGAGGGCGGAGCCTGTTTCTTCAGCGAGCTGCAAGGTCGCATGCAGGTAAGGGTCGACGAACTCGTGGAGCTGCTCTTCGACCTCGTATGGC
>JBMTAX010000184.1:0-6520 GCA_049429145.1 Myxococcota bacterium | reverse complement strand
AGAAGGCTGCGGCAATCAGCGATACTCCTTCCGCTAGACGTTCGATGAAGAACTCGCAGAGGTCATCATGGCTTGAAGTGGCATCGTGCAGCTTCTCCCTTGTGGCTGCATCGAGTCGATCGGGGTGCAGCAGGGCGAGCGGGTGAATGCCGATCTCGCCTGCGATAATGAATTCTTCGCGCGCGAGTCCAACCCCGTGAATTGCCTTCGCGCTCAACCGCAGGGCCTCCTCGGGGTTTCCGATATTGACCTCAATGTGTACCCTTGTTTGCACGCTGGGTAGTCTCGGGGTGGGATTCTTCTGAAATAATAGGCGGCCTTCGTAGACGATGCCGGTTGCGCCACTGGTGCAATCCACGGTGACTTCCTCGCTCTCGTGTAGAGCCCCGGTGGCATTGTTGGTGCCGACGACTGCAGGTAGGCCTAGCTCTCGGCTCACGATGGCAGCGTGGCAGGTTCGCCCACCGCGATTGGTAACGATGGCCGCTGCGGACTTCATCACCGGCTCCCAGTCGGGGTCGGTCATGTCGGTCACGAGGACACTCCCCGCGTGGAATTGGTGGAGAGCACTGGCGTCAGAAATGATTTGCACGGGTCCCGATGCGCCGCGGCGGCCAATGGCCTGTCCTCGTACAAGCACGTTGCCGGTCTCGAGGAGTTCGTAGGTATGCTCCTCCGGTGGGCGCTTTCCTCGATAGACGGTCTCTGGTCGGGCTTGCAGCAGGAAAAGTTGCCCGCTGACGCCGTCTTTGGCCCACTCGATGTCGACTCCGCCTTCTGCGCCAAGTCGCGCCTGGTAGTGCTCCTCTACGAGCATTGTCCATTGCGCGAGCTCGAGTACGTCATCATCCGATAGACAGTAGCGCCGCTGCTCCTCCGTGTCGGTTGTCGCAAGGACAGTTCCTTGCGCAGGCGGCGAGGCATAGATGCATTTTATCGCCTTCGATCCTCGTCGGCGGCGCAAGATTGGGCGCGAGCCGCGTCCCAATGTTGGTTTGAAGACGACATATTCATCGGGAATGACCTTCCCGCTCACCACCGTCTCGCCAAGCCCATAGTTCGCCTGCAGCACCATGACATTCGGAAAGCCGGTGTCCGGATCGACCGAGAAGATGACACCCGCTTCGCCTTGGCTGGCGTCCACCATGCGCTGCACGGCGACGGAGATCCCCACCGCACGATGGTCGATGCCTCGCTCGTCACGGTAGGAGAGCGCTCGCTCGGTAAACAGCGAGGCCATGCACCGCTGCACCGCCTCGATGACGGATTCTGCACCACGTACGTGCAGGAAGCTCTCTTGTTGGCCTGCAAAACTCGCTTCCGGGAGATCCTCGGCTGTCGCACTGGAGCGCACCGCGACAGGAAGGTCCACACAGCGCTGGGATTGACAAAGTTCCCGATACGACTTTGCAATGGCGGCTTGCAGTCGAGGTGGCAGGGGAACAGACAGGAGCAGACGCCGCGCCGAGGCACTTGCCCTTCGAAGGGAAGACAGGTCGCGGGCATCTAGGCTGCGCAGCGCGGCCTCGAGTTCCCAAAGCACCCCGCTTTCTCTCAGAAAGAGTTCGTAAGCCGAAACCGTGGTGGCAAATCCTGGTGGAACACGGATTCCCCTGGCGCCAAGCTCCCCGATCAGTTCTCCGAGCGCGGCATTCTTGCCGCCGACCGTCTGCTTGTCTTGGAGACGAACCTCGCTGAGGTTCACTACCAACGATGGTTCCTCTTCTGTTCGGATCATCGCGTGCCTCCGGTTCTGGGGTGCACGACGGCAGAAGCAAGGTTGATGCCTCTCGATGAATTTTCGTCGTTGGTCAGGCTCTCCCCTGATCGAGCGGTATGGAGATTTTCAACTGGTGCATCCCGCCGCTCACCATGGCGTGGGGAAGTAATCTTTCAAGAATTGTCCGAACACGTGGTTACCTGTGGTGAGGCCCGTAAAGATAGGGTCTACGATACGTGCTGCCCCGTCGACGATATCGAGCGGCGGCGAGAAGTGATGCTCTGCCGATTTCCGGACGGACAAGTGTGCAGGGTCTTCATCCGTCACCCATCCTGTGTCCACGGAGTTCATGTGGATGCCGTCCTTGATGTAATCGGCGGCCGAGGTGCGGGTGAGCATGTTGAGGGCGGCCTTGGCCATATTGGTGTGCGGGTGCTTATCGGTTTTGTGGGCGCGGTAGAATTGGCCCTCCATGGCACTCACATTCACGATATGTTTGTCAGCCGTCTGTGTCTTGGTCATCAGTGGCTTGAGTCTCGAGGACAGCACGAATGGTGCTACCGCATTGACCAGCATCACTTCGAGTAACTCCGTGGTCGGGACCTCAGCGAGGGTGAGGCGCCATGAGTTGTGCGCGCGTAGATCTCGTTGCTGCAGGTCAGCGTCGAGCACTCCTCGCGGGAAGAGCTCCATTGGGCTTGTATTTCCATCCGCAAGGAGCACATCAGCATCGCTGACCGACTGCGAGAGACGGGCGGGGTCGCTCATGCCCATGACACCTGCATTTTTCACTGAGGATTCATAGGCACGCAACAGCTTCTGCTCGCTGACTCGCAGTTCTGAAAGAATGCGCCCCTCTTCCTCCAAGAGGTGGCGGTAGAACTCAGGCGGGCGTCGCACGGTTTGACACGCGTTGTGGATGATGAAGTCGAGGCGAGGCAATGAGGCTTCGAGGGGGCGGGCCAGCAACTCCACCGACGGGGTGTGCCTCAGGTCGAGACCGTACACCTCGAGTCGACCTGCCCACTCTTCGAAGTCGGGCTCCGTGGCATAGCGTTTTGCCGCATCGCGCGGAAATCGCGTCGTCACAATCACGTGACAGCCATTGCGCAAGAGCATGATGGCAGCCTGATAGCCAATCTTTACACGCGCACCAGTGACCAGGGCAAATCGGCCACGTAGGTCATGCTGCGGTGTGCGCCGGGCGAAATTGAGGTCTCCGCACGACTGACACAATTGGTCATAAAAATGGTGCAAGACGTGATATTCACACTTGCAGACGTAGCATTTCCGCGTGTGGTGCAGGCGAGGTCCCGGCTCATCCACGGTTTCCTGGGTCGATTCTTCCAGGGGGGGCGGCAGTGCGATCGGGGTGGGAAACACCGGTTGGGCACGCAGGCCGCGAATCCCCGTCTCTTCTCGCGCCTTTTCATCGTGCTGCCGCTTTTCTCGTATCTCGGCCCGCAGCAGGGCGCGCTGCAAACGCTTCCGCTGCTTGAGGTCAGGCCGCGCAACCTCTCCCGCAAGTCGCTGGAGCAACACTCGTTGCTCGACGTCGAAATGCGCGAGGGCGGAACGGTCATCTGCGATGACACGTAGGACCCGAAGCGCGGTGTCGAGTTCATCGGGGGAGAGCAGAGGGGTTGCGGTATCGTCTCGCACATCCGGGGGTCTGCCTCACGCAGCGGAGCTTGGCGACCCCCAAGGGGACTGGTACCGGCGGACCTGAGCGGGTCACGGGGCGGGATCCCGTTCCGGTAGGGGGCTGGCGTTCCTCTTCGCCGCGCGCCAGTGTTCCTCCTATGGCGCACGGGGTCCTCGACTACGGCAGAGCGCAGGAGGGGCACAAAGCACGCGTGCTGTCGGCGTTGGCCCTTTTGCATCGCGAGACACCGTGGTGGTTGCAGGGCGGTCATCGCCAAACGATTCTGGGCCCTGTGCTGAACCGTCGTCGTCGGTGGTGGGGCGCACTCGAGCGGTGGCGTACGCCCGATGATGACTTCCTCCGGGTTCACATTTCTCTTGGCCCTGCTGGTTCGCCCCTCGTGATTCTCCTACATGGCCTTGAGGGGAGCGTGCGGAGTCCATACATCCAAGGCCTCGCTGCGGCGTGCGCTGCCCGCGGATGGTCGGTTTTGGCAGCAGAACATCGCTCCTGCGGGGGAGAGATGAATCGAGCCCGCCGCCTCTATCATCTTGGGGAGACCACTGACATTGACTTCATCGTCAGAGAAGTTCAGCGGCGATGGCCAGGCCGGGCCCTCGGGATCGCGGGATTCTCCGCCGGGGCGAATATGTTGGCCAAATGGCTCGGGGAGCAGGGGTCGATGGCCCCCGACACCCTACGTGCTGCGGCCGTCGTGTCTGCGCCGTTTGATGTTGAGCGCTCAGCGCTGCGCATCGACCGCATGCTCGGTGGGCTTTATGTCGCGCATTTTTTGCGGACGCTCATTCCGAAGGCCCTCGCAAAAGAACGTCAGTTCCCGGGTTGTGTCGAAGTGGAACGCGTTCGTTCTTCGCGCTCTTTTTCCGCATTCGATGACTGCGCCACCGCAGTGATCCACGGTTTCCGCGGTGCCGCAGAGTATTGGAGAAGCTCATCCTGCGCGGCATTTTTGCCTGCCATCCGGCGTCCGACTCTGCTGCTTTCGGCTCGCGATGATCCCTTTTACGACGACGATGCTCTGCCGACACGGGCCGTGTTGGCCTCGCCGTGGCTTCATGGTGTGTTCCCCGCGGTTGGGGGGCACGTTGGATTTCACCTCGGGCTCACACGGAGCGTGAATCTGGGAGAGCAGTATTTGTTGCGCTTCTTCTCCGCCTATTTCGCAAAGTGACAGGTCGACAGGGCTTGAAGGGGCCTGTGGCCGTTTCGAACCGGCCTGACTCCTTCTTCCATTTATCTGCGGCACGCTCGTTGCCTCTGTGTGGACAACCCCAAGTGCTTGGGGACGGGAGGACAACGATGACATTTCCTGCAGCCTGCCTATGGTCGCTTGCTGTCTTCGCGACCCAGTCGGGGATGACCGAGCCAGAGGAAATGGAGGAGATTCAAGGTGAGGCCGTCGAGGAAGAGCCTGGCTTCTTCGAAAAGACGGGGGCGACCGCAGACGAGTCCTTGGAAAGCGCGGGACGCGCGATAGAGGAAACCGTCGAAGACGTCACGCGCACCATGGCACCGGGTGAGAGGCCTGCAGAACCCGCAGAAGTATCGGAAGGGGTTTCTGCTGCTGACGATGTGGCCGCAGCCGAGGAGAAATCACCCCAGACGGCCAATGTGGATATCAATATCGACTTTACTGGCACGGCCCCTCGAGAAGAGACCATTCTGGGTACCACCCCGATGGGCGCCATGGTGATGGTCGGGGGCGGGACGATGGATTTCGCCCGCGCCGGCCCCTCCGATTTTACCGGTACGGGCGGGTATTGGAACGCGCGCGTCGCAGGCACTCGTACGATCCTAAGCGCAGAGGGTGCGTATATCGGTAGAGCACAGTCGATCGATGCTGTGGGGCTTTCTGCAGGTTCGACTTTGCTCGGCAATGGCGTGGAAGGACTTCTGCGGCTCAATGCGCCCTTTTCGCAGCAAGGGATACTGATCGAACCCTTCGCTGTGGCTGGTGGCTCGTGGGAGTATTTTACGATTCTCAACGACGGCGCCAATACATCGAGTATTGACGATAATGACGTTGTGGTCTTCCTGCCTGTAGGGCTCGGTGTCGCCGCGGCGTGGCAGGGTCTGTCCTTGGACCTCCGCGGCCTGTACCGCCATGCCTTTCTGAGCGACATGTTCGGCTCGTCGGGATTCGGGATCGATTCCCCTGCCATGAGCTCTTGGCAGCTGGGGGCAAACGTCGGTTTTGAGTTCTAGCTGCGCGGGTAATCGTGCACCGGGCGATTGCCACTCCGTTTGCGGCTTTTGACGACCCGCGGCGGAGTGGCGTCCCTACGTGCGGGCCACTTGCTCTCCTTTCGAGCATTGCCCTCTTCCTTTCCCGCCGTCATCTGGGCAGACCCCCGCCATGACTCACGAACGACCCTTGCTCCCTGCCCAAGCCCGAACTGCAGAGGTAAACGAAGAGATCGCAAGTTTCCACGCCGACTTCGTGCAGGAGGTCGTCGACGCAGTCGCCCGCCACGAGGTCGTCATTGTCGGAATGGACCAGAACCCGGTGGTGAAGCGGGCTCGTCGACTGCTCGATCAAGCTGCCATTCCTTATCGCTACGTCGGTCATGGCAACTACCTGACGGGCTATCGTCGCCGTCTCGCGGTCAAGCTCTGGTCTGGGTACCCGACATTTCCGCAGGTCTTCGTACAGGGGATCTTGATCGGCGGATGCCGCGAGCTGGAGCGAGACCTGGCCAATGGGGCGCTACAGACCCGCCGCGCTCAGGGGCGCTTGCCCCCCAACACCGGCGTTCGCTCTGACGGTGGCTGAGATACGTGCCCGTGTGGCTCTCCGGGGGGGCCCCTGACAGTGCTCGATCCTCGGTCTTCAGCCCCTCGCCAGGAGAGGTTGCAACTCATCGAGCCGCGACGGAGTTCCACTTTACGTGCAGCCACGTTTCGCGTCCCAGACTTTACCTTTCCCCCCTTCCCCGGGGGCCGACGAGCTCTCGCTCAACACGAGGCAGAGGCTGCTCGACGAGGCCTTTACGCTCGTGGAGAAGCGAGCTCGACCAGCCGCCACCACTTACCTCTTGGTGTGCGCGGTTGTCGGCTTCGCCACGCCCTATCCCCATGACCATCCGCGGGTCTATTGGGGGCTTTTCGCCATGTACGCTGTCCTGGCTGTGCTG
>JBMTAX010000183.1:0-6524 GCA_049429145.1 Myxococcota bacterium | reverse complement strand
ACGGTTACATGATACTCGAGCGGATGGAGGATGCAACTCGCCTAAACTGCATGGGAGTGTCGGCCCAGGTTTCCTCCGTGTCAGCCTGCGAGCGCCTTTATGTGCATGGGGTGGCGGACATCATACATATCGTGTCTCATTCTATGTGGCTCACGCATAAGGACCTCCAGCGGTACTTCGCAAATTCTCCCGCGTACGATAGGTCCGAAGCACTGGATAGCGTGTGCTATGACACCGTGGAGCACAGTGCGATGTGGTGGACGTGTTACTTTGACAGGAACGCGACGGGTTTCCTCTTCGACTTCCACGCGTCCGAGGTCGCAGATTCGCGCGTCGTGGGGCTGGACGAGATCACAGCCCACGCGATCCTGTCGGACTTGGAGGTGTCCGTCGATGGCGAGGGATGGTACACCAAGGTTTACGTCCCCCATGACAAGGATCTCTCCGTCGTGGGGATAGAATCGGCGATCAGCAAACACGACTGGTGGCGCATGCACGTGACGGTGGGCGTTTTCTGTGGCGAGGGGAAGTGCGACCCTGTCGTGTCGCTGCAGAGACTCACGGAGTCGTCCGCGCTGAGCTCGGAGCAGCACGGGCTTGCACACGCAGGTTGCAGCTCAAATGGGGTTGCCGTCTCGAACTCTGAGCGCTATGCATCATGCAAACTCGAAATCCCCCTGCACACTCTGAACAGCCTCAACGCGGTGCGCGTGCATGTGATCGGCTGTGACTCGGTGCTTCGCATCGACGCCTTCGTGCAGGAGCGCACTGCGCTGTGGGAGTGTCCCGTGGGACACTTTTACTCAAGGACAACAGGTGCATGCCAAGCATGCGGCGAGCAGTGCAGCCCTGGGTCCCGAATGACCGCATGCTTTGCTTTGTCGGGGCAGAACCTGTGTGAGCCTTGCCCCCCCATCCCCGAGAACGCCGTCTTCGAAGAGCGGTGTCAGTGGAGGTGTGATGCCGACTTCTGGCTGCGGGAGGGACAATGCGTCGGCTGCACACATGGCACGTGTGAGCTGGGAAAGCGATGGGTTCCGTGCACCGACCAGCAAGACGGCTTCTGCGAGTCGTGCGTGTTGGATGTCAATGCCCACTTCGTTGCCTTCCATGACGACACGTGCATGACCGAGTGTGACGACGGGTTCTTCAGAAGTGAGCGGGGTGTGTGCGAGGCTTGCACCAGCTTGCCTGACCTGCAACTCGCCGCCAACACAGCCCGTACTGCACCGCAGTTCTTCCGCTTCCTCAGCTGCACCAGTGTAAGCGACGCTTTCTTTGAGGCGTGCGAGGAGATGGCAGGGGGGTCATACACGGGCGACGGCCCGGCCTTCGACACAGACTGCGAGGCGCAATGCCTCCCGGGCTGGTTCCAGAGCGCGGAGGTGGCAACCAGGACCAGCGAACGCACGCACACAGTAGCTCTGAGTGCTTTCGAATCGTTCATCTTCGCCCCCGCCGAGTGGCAGCAGAGAGTGTGTGTGCAGTGCGACCCTCTGCACGGGCTGGACGGACAGATGCTACCCTCCCATGCCTACACCTTGAACCGCTCCTGCGAGTTTTCTTGCACCCCGCCGTACTATTCGCGGCACTCCTCCACGTGCATTCTGTGCAACGAGAGCAGGTGCGACGCCGGTACGTACCTGACAGGCGAGCTGTGCGACACGTGCCAGGCCTGCGTGTCCAAGTACACAGACAGCAATTTTCACTTCTCGGGACCGGGAGAGCTGGACCAAAACATGTCGTGTACAGAAAGGTGTGCAGAGGGCATGTTCAACGAGTTCGGACTGGGCGTCTGCAAGAACTTCTCACAGCCAGCGTGCCTGGCCACTCAATTCTTACAGCCTGGGGGGGATGACTATGACAACAAGTGCCGGGACTGCTCCGAGTGCAACGGCAGGAGACTGGTAGTGCCGTGCTCCGAGTCAGCAGACGCTGAGTGCGCCGATTGCGAGGGAGAGCTGAACCTGGGAGAGTTCTGGAGCGGGAACGCATGCCAGAAAGACTGTATGGAGCAGTTTATTTTCAACACCAGGACACTCACCTGCGAATTGTGCCAGTTCGTGTGCGACCCCGGGCAAACTCCTGCTGCCCCGCGACAGAACTGCACACACTGCACAGCATGCACCCCGCCAAACACCACCAACTGGAGGTGGATCGTAGGATGCGACTGGGGGTGCTCGGAAGGACACGAGCTACGCCATGGACAGTGCATCAAAAACTCGGGCGATAATGACATGGCGGTGGAAAGGACGTACTCCGTGCGTTGTCCCGTTGGCAAAACACTCTCCGAGGCCTATGAATGCGTGCCTTGTGGCATCAACACACAGACACCGGACCCTGACCAGGAGAATGTCACGTGGAAGTGGCAAGCGGTGGGAGAGCCTTGCGCGTGGCGCTGCATATTACCCTTGATTCAGCATAAGATACCGCAGGGTACAGGCGTCTCCTGTGTGAGCTGGGACCAGTACCAGACCCTGGTCAAACTGGATACCATGAAGGCCTCCATTCCACCCACCGCAAGTCAACCACTGTCTGGGGTTCTCTCGTCATGGGAGATCTTTACTGCTATGGGTTGTACCTTAACACTTTGCGTGCTCATTGTCACCTTCAAAGTTCGACGAGATTCGAGCCCAGGAAAACAAAATAGCGAATTCCCCTGACCTATGATATTTAGTCTGATCGAATACTCATGAGAGCTAGCTGATCGAGTGAAATTCGCCGAAACATGAATTTGAATTTGTTCTCTGTCTCGGTGATGTGTTTGGACCGGAAGTTGAGAAATCGATGCACGTTGGTCTCTGATGGCAAGACCGAACACAGCTGTGGAAGGCAAGGCAGTAGACAGACTTCGTTTACATACACGCCAACCCTCATCAAGTACATGAGTCCAAATACAAAGTTTCGCAGCTCAGAGTCCTTCACAGTGAAGCCACAGTGTAACTTAGATAAACAAAGCACCTGCTTGATAACAGAACTGCACTTGGCATACAGCAGTTCTCGTGTGCTCGTGTCGAAAACGTTTTTATTATAAAGCGCCACACCCTTCTGTACTATCCTGATCATGTTTCTAGGAGCAGCCAAACGAATCTCCCTGGAGACACTGCAGTTGTATTTAGCAATTCTGCGGCTGTTTTCATACTCGGCTGATCGCTTAGCACGGGGGGAGAGCAGCATTTCACGGACAAATGAATCAATCATCGCCATGCGAGCCTCAAGAGCATCCTGATTGTCTCGCACTGAACTATACACTATCACGTTGTCGGAGTACTCGTTGTCAGCGTATTGTTTGGTGTTCACACATACCCCTGTTATCATGCACACAACTGCTTCGTCGGTGACGATCACGCTCTTGCAATCTTTGGAACTGCATTCGTGAATACTACCACACAACAGACACCCGCGACAGTCCACGTCAATAAACTCCCATTCACATTTATGCATACCTGCGGCAGCGGGTGGAAATACAAACGGACTCCGCAAGAGTCTCCATGCCTCAGTTGCATGCGATTTCGTGGACTGTGATAAATGCATTGCAAAACCACCCACTCAAAGACATGTTCGAGACAATTGTTTAAATGTCAGTTTTATGGTCATATATATCTTTATTTACGTTTAGATTATTTAAATATTTGGGATTGTTTGTTTATTGATTAATTTTGTGGATGGATTGCCATGTATACAACAGTATAATACGCTAGGGCAAAAAACACCCTCTTGCTCCAGTGCATTTCATGTATGATGAGCATGAAAAAATGCGTGAACATTCGATGACTAAATGGGCGATTGTGACCGAACCATGAAAGGGTTACAGCAATGTTTCTGATACTGAGTGGATAGTCTTTCCAGTCAGGGGTTCTGAAACACTCACAGAATGTTGTCCAGACACCCTGGTTTCTTGGGGGCCGAAAACAAGCATTTGGTATTTCAGGCAAACTATGTGGCCAACTGTGGCCATCTTTCAGTTTGCCAAAATTTATTACGTCATGATACCAAGCCATGCCGTAGGCCAAAGAAACTGGCGTGAAGACAGCCAGTACCAACAACAGGGCGATTATAGATGCCATATTCATGTAAATTTGAAAAGCGTGGTTGTTTTTACGGTGGTATTTGCAGATGTAGATGATTAATTCACGGCACAAGACGGTAATGATATGCTGGATAAAACGAGCCACGACGAAATCCCATGTGTTATAAAACACCGCACAAAAAATAAACCACAGAAACCAGTAATCAATTATCCAAAAAATCAAGCTCCATATACACCATGGTTCTAAAAAGTAATCAGTGATCCGATTCCATATACACTTGCACTTACTGATAAGGCCGGGCCACTTAGGATCTACCGTAGTGTGTCCTAAGTGTTCTGAGTATTGTTTGTCGGAATGTTTGATATATCTACCCCATTTTCCCCACGCTAGAATTATCGGCAGCATGTTGCCACCATCCATGTACCGCAATGTTGCATCGAAATCAGTCGCTCGCACAAAACTTCCAAATATACTACCACTCATAATTTTGAAAATGCTTTCCACTCCATTCCAATTTTCATTGTAGTTAGCAAGAGTTTCCAATAAAGTATGTCTCCATTCCACAACCAATACAACACAGAAATAGAATTCTGAGGGATGCATTCCCAACATACCACACACAATTGGACGAAGTACACAAACAATGTTCAAAATAATTTGGAGAATCTGCAGGATGAATGTGAAAATCCGTTTTCCCCGTTCAAATATCCAAGGTCCCCATTGACATTTAACTTTTCGGTCATGTTCGACCCCGGCCGATCCAGTTCCATCGTATCGTTTCGTGGTGTCTGCGGGTGTACTAGACTCTTCACCTTCGATGCTGGTGGTACCACCACGGCGTGGCGACACCATTCGTGCATATGTTGACGTAATTTTTTCAGGTCCACTCGTATGAGTGTCTCTACGCGGCATGATGCGTAGTGTTGTCAGCGTATTCTGAGCAACGGAGGCAAAAACACAGTCTTATATATGGTACTGTATGGATAAGCTCAGGCATTACCCTTCCTCTAAAACCACAATAAACATTTCCCCTGAACAGCACCCCACTGAGTCGGGCACAGAAATGCTTGTATTTGACATCGAGACAACCGGCCTGGACCCAAGTCAGCACCGCGTGACATGCGTCTGCACGCAAGACTACTACACCAACGCGACTAAGGTGTACGAGTTTGCCAGAGCGCAGCATGAGAACCCTGAGGACATCCCCGACCTCATAGCCGACCTTGGCCGCAGTCTCGACAGTGCCACCTCCCTCTGCGCCTTCAACGGGGTCCGCTTCGACATACCCTTCCTGCAGGTCGCTCTGGGCTACGCCCCCGAGCGTGCTGCCGCCTGGATCATGAAGACCTCGGACATCCTGGAGCAGTGCCGCCTCCTCAAAGGATGCACCTTCTCGCTGAACCTGCTCTGCGAGGCCAATGGCGTGCAGGTCAAGTCCTCCAACGGGCTGGAGGCCGTGTACATGGCCCAGCGCCGGGAGTGGAAGCGCCTCCGGGACTACTGCGCCGGGGACGTCCAGATCCTGTGCGACCTCTACCGCAAGCGCCATGTCGTGAATCCCAGGAGCAAGGAGAGCATGGACCTGGCGTCGATGGCGCACCCCGCACTCTACCAGCCCGTGGAAGCCTCCACATCCCCGGCTGCGGGTGCGGGGGAGCATCGAAGGGGGTGCAATGCAGCTGCGTCTCGGGCGACGGGCGCGGATGAAGGCAACGAAGGCGAAGCCCGGGGGAGCATCGCAGGGGGTGCCGACACAAGGTCCAGCATCCGAAGGGCACTCCGAACCCTGCAGCAGCAGCTCCGCGACGCCTCCGCGACGGCTGGCATCCTCGAAGGCCTCCTCGCCTCCCCGTCAATATGACAATTGGCGGTGTCGCCGTATTTCACAGGGCGCGCTGTCGTGCAATTCCTCGGCGGGGACATACAGAGGCCGATTTCCGAAATGCCCTGGAAGCGGTCGATGGAGACGCGACCACCGTGCTCAACGCAGCGCGCTTGACGCAGAAGGACACAACCGGGGTCTTGGTGGCCCTGCATGCTTTTGAAGCGCTGGTTGTAAAGGCGAATGAATATGAAAAGCAGAACTCAGGGGTTAATCCGAAGCTTTGGAACGCAATTAGAGAGAATGACACCCCAAACCAGCACTTCAAGACGTTGCCTAAAACGCCGGTTAAGATGTACGACTTCGAGTACACATTCAAGAAGCGGGTAAAAAAAGCTTTGAAGCCCGGCGCGAATCAGCGGGACATAATACAAGCTATAGACAGTCTCCCAAAGGATCCAGTGAATACAGCGATTTTTTTAGACGATATTGGTGCACAACCTGCTCCTCCTACCAATCGATTTAACCAGCCAAAATGGCTAAATCCAAAGAAACTTAAAGAAGAATTCTGGAAAGATTGCACATACCAATGCCCTGATGGGGTTCTTTTGATAACGTATATTGACAATAGTGATGAGTTAAGAAAATTTCGAGTTTTTCTAGAAGTAGAC
>JBMTAX010000182.1:0-6531 GCA_049429145.1 Myxococcota bacterium | reverse complement strand
AACCCCACGGTGGTCTTCGCATCGACGATTTCTCCTCGATCGATCATGGTGAGCGCCTCCCTGAGCGGCACGTGTTTGATTTCGGTGATCACTTCATCGCGGTCGTGCTGCAGGGCTGCAGGACGAAGGCCCTCGGCGAGGTACAGCCAGATGCGCTCATTGCAAAAGCCCGGGGCGGTAAAGATGAAGCCGAGCTCAGTCCAGCGCTCGGCGCTAACCCCCGCCTCCTCTTGCAACTCTCGACGTGCACATGTCGCCGGACTCTCGCCGGCGTCAAGGGTACCTGCGGGTATCTCCCACAAATAGCCCGCCGCGGCGTGGCGGTATTGACGAATGAGCACCACATGCCCCTGCGCGTCGACGGGGACAATCGCGGCAGCACCGGGGTGGTCCATGAGGTCGAGCGTGGTCTCGATCCCCGTCGGCAACGTCACTGTCTCCCGGCGCAGGTTGACGACCCGTCCCCGATAAATCTCCGTCACATTCGTCATGCTTACTCCTCATGGATGTCTGAGCCGGCCAAAGCGGCAGGTCATGGCCGTGGCTCGCCCAATGCCTTCATATGTGCGCACAAGGCCGCTGCGGTAAACCACGCAGAGGGTTCCTCGGCGGGCCGTTCCAGCAAATGGGTGAGCGTCAGCGGGTCACCTGCAGCAACGATACACGGCCAGGGAGGTGGCGCAGCGAGGAAGGCACCATCGTCGCCGCGCATGTGAGCGCGGGTAGATGAAAAGCGATGCAGGTAGTCATCGGCGGGCACGAGCCGAAACGATGGCTGGAACTCTTCAGACAAGACCAATGTGGGTTCCACCGTCTGCGCATACCAGTCTGCGAAGGTCGCGGGACAAGGCCCCAGGCTGTCGAGGTCCCACACCACGACGTCATCGAGGTCCTTCACGAGGGCGACCACGTGATAGTCCCAGACGACGGGGGCTCCCGCCACAGGAGATGCCCGCTGTGCCCACAGGGCAACCTGACGCGCCGGGTTCGAAATGACGAGGGCCCAGCGCTCACGGGGGCGTAACCGCTCGTCGTGCAGCAACTGCCAGACGTTCTCTTCGCAGTAGTAGGGGGTGTAGGGAAGCAACTTCTCCTGTGCGAGCAGGTGATCGCAAAGTCGAATCAACAGTTCGAGGCAGTGTCGAAATTCGTCGAGCCCTTGCCCCACAGGGTCTCTGACCCCACCGCCTGGCAGCAGCTTGTCGTCGAGGGGCAGCGCGCTGCCGAGGAGTTTCATGCGCGGGCCTCCCTGGAGGCTTAGGCGCTGACAGGTCTCGAGATGCATCGGCTCCATGCACACGACGAGGTCAGCCTGCATGAGCAGCTCTTGGGAAAGCGCGCGAGAACGAAACGCAGCGAGGTCGAGCCCCCTCTCCTCGCAAGCCGTAACCGCGTGGCGTGCCGCGGGGTGACCCTCGATACCAAGGGTCCCTGCACTCGATACCTTGCATGGTGTAGCCGAGAGCATGAGGCGACGCTGCAGCACCGCCTCCGCCATGGGAGATCGACATAGGTTGCCGGAACAGACCACCAATATGTTCACCCAAGGAGGGTATGCTTCTCCGATGCCCGAGGCGACCTTCTTGCGGCGGCTTGCGCAGGGCCCTGCCCTGCTTCTCGACGGGGGGCTCGCGAGCGAGCTCGAACGGCGAGGCGTGGTCCTCGAGGACAGGCTCTGGTCTTCCGCGCCGCTACTGACGGCACCGCATCTCATCAGCGACGTGCATACGGCCTATGTGGTGGCGGGATGCGAGATTTGCACCACTGCCACATACCAGGCCTCGTCGCAGGCCTTGCTCAATGTGGGACTGAGCGATGGCGAAGCCCGGCGGGTGCTCGTCGGTAGCGTGGGTCTGGCGAGAAGCGCAGGCGCGCGCTTTGTGGCCGGCTCGCTCGGTCCCTATGGCGCGACCCTGCCCGGGGGACGCGAGTATCTCGGCGACTACGAGTTGCCCCCAGGGTCATACAAGGACTTTCACAGGTGGCGTATGCAAGCGCTGCACGCGGGCGGCGTGGATGTGATCGCTGCCGAAACGCTGCCGCGCGTCGATGAAGCCGTCGCGATGGCAGAGCTCGCCGATGAGCTTCACATCCCGCTCTGGCTCTCCTTCACCCTGCGCGACGAGAGCACCCTTGCGGGAGGGGAGGATCTCGCTGCTGCCGGGAAGCTCGCCGAAAAATATCGATCCGTCGTCGCAGTGGGTGTGAACTGTGTCGCTCCGACTTGGGTCGAAGGTGCCCTCGCAACCTTGCGCGAGCACACCCACAAGCCCCTGGTGGCCTATCCGAACCTGGGCGAACGATGGGACGACGCGAAGAGGCAGTGGGTGCCTGCGGCGGGCCAGGGCCTCCACGCCGAGTTGTTGCCGCGGTGGCTAAAGCTCGGCGCTCGCGTCATTGGAGGGTGTTGCCGCACCGGACCGCCCGAGCTCGCCGCCATGGCCAGCGCGCTGCGCCGAGCGGAGGCCCCGTCGTAGCGAGCCTGGATGTCACCAATGATGCACGTCGTCCATGATGCTCGCGAGTTCGCTGACGCGCTGAAATCCGAGCACGTCTTCATGCGGGACTAGAAGAGTGAACGCCCAAGCAAGGCCAGTTGTGGGTCGACACCGCAGATGTCGAGGAGACTGAGTTCTCCCTCGGCCTGTGCGAGCGCAGCGTCCACCCCGAGTTCATGGTCGTAGCCGAGCAAATGCAAGAGACCATGCACGACGAGGACAGCGATCTCTTCCTCAAATGCGTGGCCGAATTCTTTCGCCTGCTTTTGTGCGGTGTCCAAGGAGATAACGATGTCACCGAGAAATCGTTCGGTACCCGGCAAAGCCTCGCCCTCGATAGCCGAGAAGCTCAGCACGTCGGTAGGACGGTCACGAAGGCGAAAGTCACGGTTGAGTGCGCGGATCTCCTCGTCGCTGACGAAGCTCAACTGCACCTCGAGATCACCAAGGCGAGCTGCGCGCAGAACCCGCTGCGCTATCCGCTGCGCCGCAATGGATTGCGCGGATGTTTCCACCTGTCTCATCCCTGCCGCCCTCGCTCGTGTTTGAGCTCGGGCTGCGGCACATCGGCCGAGGTCGATCGGCGTGCTCGACGACGTTCATCGTCCTCGTAGGCGCGAACAACCCGTCGCACGAGCGGGTGGCGCACGACATCTTGGTCGGTGAGCCGACACACCGCCACCCCTTCGACTCCCTCGAGGACCTGCACCGCGTCGATGAGTCCCGAACGACGCCCGTCTGGCAAGTCAACCTGAGTGGCGTCGCCGTTGATCACCATCTTGCTGCCAAAGCCGAGGCGCGTCAGGAACATCCGCATCTGCTCACGTGTGGTGTTCTGTGCCTCGTCGAGGATGACGAAGGCGTCGTTCAACGTGCGACCACGCATGAATGCGAGCGGGGCGACCTCCACGATACGTTGTTCCATGAGCGCCTGTCCGCGCTCTGTACCCAAGAGATCAAACAACGCATCGTAGAGAGGACGCAGGTAAGGGTTCACCTTGGCCTCGAGGTCCCCCGGCAAAAAACCGAGGCGCTCCCCGGCCTCGACGGCAGGCCTCGTCAGGATCAAGCGTGCCACGCGTTGCGTCGTCAGCGCGTGTACGGCGAGCGCCATGGCGAGGTACGTCTTGCCCGTACCGGCGGGTCCGAGAGAGAAGGTCACGTCAGCTTGACGAATCGCGTCGATGTAGCGCTTCTGGCCGATGCCACGAGGGGTCACCGAACGCCCGCTGTGTGACTCCATGATGACGTCGAGAAAGATACCCTCGAGGGAAACACCGCTGTCCTCGCGGAGCACCCGCAACGCTTGGCTGACATCGGTCGCTCCAAAGGTACGTAGTCGCCGTGCGATGGGTGACAGATCACGAAAGAGTTTTGCCGCGAGCCTAACGCTCTCCTCGGGGCCCGTCAGGTGAAGGACCTCTCCGCGCGCCCCGACCTGGATGCCGAGTTCCTCGGCGACGAGACGGAGGTGCTGATGCTCGGCCCCAGCGAGCCGACGGAGGGCGCGTTCATCCTCCAAGTCGACCAAGATGCTGGTCTCGACGTTCTCCATAAGACTCCTCCCGCCTAGTGCCTGCGGCTCACTCGAACCCGCCGAGAGCACGGAGCTCTCAAAGGAGGCGTATCATCGCAGCGGGGGAGCCAATAGGTAGCCGTCATCTGTGCGCCGGTACTCCGGGGGCCCTTCGAAGGGAAAGTAGCCATCGTCGGCGGAGAGGAGCCCTGCCTCAACGACCTGCACAAGGGTTTCCGGGTATGCGCCGGCGAGGAGTCGGTAGGCTTCCACCGCGCGACGTACGCGCTCCAGCTGCAACACGCCCACCTGCCGGTGGAGGTGCCCCGGGCGGACCCGCAACGCTCGATCCCGAGCCAGAAGGCCGCGGTCGTTCTGCTCGTAGAGCTTCACCACCACCCCGACAGCGAGCGCCACGAGCGCGTAGAGCGCGACGCGGATGAGAAAGGGCATCGCGGCATCGAGCAGCACTTGTGGGGAGAGCTTCCTCCTCGTCGCCGCAGCCAGCAATGCGTCATCGACCTCAACCTCGAGGTACCCCTCTCGTACGAGCGTCGCGAGGGCCTTCGTGGTTTCGAACTCTCCGAGGCGACTTCGATCGGTAATCTGCGCTGCGGAACGTCCCTCTTCGATGAGGGAAAAGACCAGCCGTTCTTTGCTCCCCAGGACCTCGTCGTCATCAACGGGCTCTTCCTCGCCCTCTCCCATGGCGCGAAAGGCATCGTTGAGACCAGCGAGGAGGTCCTCCTCGCCGGAGTCGGTGTTCTTCGCCGGGGCAGGCAGCTCGCGCAAAATGCGAAACGTGACGCTCTCGTGGGGGATGACTTGTCGGACACCTGGCCACTCGTCGACCATGCGGAATCCCTCCATGAGGACGGTCTCCGCGCGCAGGGGTTCGTAGCTCCTCTCGTCGTACTCAACGTCTTGCTGGGTAAATTCGTAGGTGCCGAGCTTCCACTGAAACAGCCGATAGATGGTCTCCGTGGTCTGCAATCGGGTGAACTCCCGCAAGGTCTCGCGAGTCACGTAACCGCTCTCGACCAGCAGGTCTCCCAGGCGCAGCATCGTCCGCTGCTGTTGGGACAACGCATCCTCGAGCTGAGCCTCCGTAAGGACGTCGGCACGCACGAGCAGGTTGCCGATCAACTCTCTTTCGTTGCGAGAGCTGTGCTCGGCTTTGACGACGTTTCCCTCGACGAAAAAGATTCGGACCTCGGTCTCGCGGTTCTTCAACAGGAGTACGCCGGTCTTCGTCTGGTGGCCTACCAGCTGAAAAATGTCAGCGATTCCGAAGTCTCCGAGTGTTCCACGCAGCGCCACAGGATGCTCCTACTGTCGCAACAAGCGGCCGAGGGTCAATAAGACGACGCCGTACACGACCGCCAGGAGCGCAAATGCAATGCCACTGAGGGCGATGAGAGGAGTAGAAGTGGCAAGTTGCGGCCACGGAATTGGGCCGTGTCCGAGTACCAAAGTCGACCCCGCGACGGCAAAACCGAGCAACAGGAAGAGCCCGAGCACCGGGCCGCCTGCGAATAGATGCCCGGCGCCCGGGAGCAGACTGAGCAACATGGCGATGGTCACCCGTCGACGCTGGTAGCGCCCGATCTGTTGATCTTTGCGCTGACGCATTGCCGGCTCCACCACCGCGCGTGGGTCGAGGAAGGCATGGTAACAGGCGGAGCACGTTCCGTGAGGAGACTCGGGAACGTCATAGCGCTCGCTGCATGGCGTGCCACACCGAACACAAGGCTCTGACGGCTGCACCCGCTCACGGAGGCGGCTGATGACAATCCAACCGAAAAGGAATGCTCCCATCATGAGCGCCGCGAATACCGGTCGCAGTCCGAGGAAGATCAGCGCGGCCACTTCTCGCTCGAGCTCCGCAGCCCCGGGTTGCGGGGTGCGATACAAATCGCGCAGCGGCATAGAAGGGACGGCGGCATCGACGAAGACGCGGTTATGGTCGACGGGCTCATCTGGTCGACGGTAGGTGTGGGCTCGAAAGCCGTCGAGGGCATCAGGAGCCGTTGTCTCGAGGCCCTCAAGCAACGCCGCAGCTTCGTCGGGGTACCCGAGACGATTCTTCAGCACAGCGAGGTTAAAGGTGGCCTCCGGAAAGTTCGAGGACTCGACCAGGGCGGCATCGAACTCAGCGACGGCGAGGTCGGCTTTTCCCAGCAGGGCCGCGACGACCCCCCGGTTCGAATGGGCCCAAGCACTTCGAGGTTCAGCGTTGACGATCTGTCCCCAGATCGCGAACGCGCCCTCGAGGTCACCCTCTCGCTTTGCCTTCGACGCGAGGAGACTCAGCTCTCGAACGCTGCGGTCTTCGGGTTTGATGGCGGTGACGCGCTCGAGTGCACCTCGCGCCCCGACGTCGTAGCTCGCAAGATAGGCGTCAGCGAGGCGCGAGCTCGGCCAGCTCCACAAATTGGAAACCGCCTCCACGGCGAAGGGGGAACTGCAAACAAAAATCCCGAGGAGAAACACAGCGATCTTTTCCGCGCGGGACAG
>JBMTAX010000181.1:0-6546 GCA_049429145.1 Myxococcota bacterium | reverse complement strand
CCTACACCAGCTCCCTCATCGCCGCCGTGTCGGCGAGAGTTTCCCGCTGCAGGCTGGTTGAGGTTCCATCCCACGGTATCGAAGGTATGTACCTCCAGGCGTCGTCGCTCAAAGATCGCCGCGAGGGGGTCAGGTGTCTTGAACTTCGTGAGTTGCAAAATACCCTCGTCCACCGCCGCCACCGTGACGAAGGTGTCGCCCGCGAGGGGATTGACATCGAGTTCAACCTGCAAGGTGCTGTTCGAGCGCACTTCCGCCGGCACGTTCACCGCGAGGGGTTGTACATACGCGCTAGGCGCTACCCTCACTGACGTCACCGCAAAGGCCCGGGCCGGCAGAAATGCCTCCTGGCTCTCGAGGTGAGGATCTTTCAGGAGGAGTGCGCTCACGTAGACATTTGGAATGAATTTTTTGAGTTCAAATTCAATGCTCGTCTCACCAGACTGCACCTCCCTCCACTCATGGTGCAGGATCTCATCAGACTCCACGGTCATCAGGAGACGTCCGGGAAAGGGCACTTTCAAGGTCACCGCGGATCTCTGTCCGACAACAATCTCCTCGGGCACAGAGAGGCGCAGAGACGCCGGGCGCGCCGGGCGCGGAGTGTCATCGCCCCGGTCTTCGTCCCAGCCGTAGTCCCAGGCGTAGAAGTAACCTCTTCCTTCCATGGACAGGTCCGTCCGCGCCCCTGCCGCTTCTGCACGGACCAAATGAAGGCTTGCACCTTCGATTGCGTTCAGCTCAACGGTGAACTTCCCGCCTTTCGCACGGACCTCTGCTTCCGCGGCCTTCGTCACGCGCTGGTGTCGTCGGTTCGACCACGATCCGTCCGTTTCGTTATAGGTCCACCCATAGGAGTAAGAAACCCGATGGAGCGATACCTTCACGGGCTCATTCCACTCTACGGGTTTACCGTCCCAATCAACCACGACCCCTTCCACGCGAAAGCTCTCGCCCACCTTGACGCTATCGACCGACGATTTGAGCCCGATATAGTGGCGCGCCGGGTGCACGAGGAATCCGCCCTCCCCCACCGTGGTGCGGCCACTCCCGGCCTCGAACACACTGGCACGGGCTCTCAGGCGAGACGCGCCCGCGAGCCCCACCCCCTGCTCCGGCGAGGGGCAGCGCACCTCGAGGGCACCCTCGCCATCGAGTGTCCCCGTGCGCTTCCCAAGGTGAAGTGGCTTTGTGGCTGCCTGCTGGGGGCGCCAGACATCGAATGCATACTCCGCGAAGTCTGGGGCACGAAATGACGCAGGCTCGAGGTCACAGGAAACCTCAACCGGACTGCCCGCAGCACTTCCTCCAAACAAGTATTGTGCGTCAACGGTCAAAGAAGTGAGTTCATTGACGATGGCTTCGCGCTGCTGTGCTTGCACGTTGACGCGCATTCGTTCTGGCACGAACTCTTCGACCTGAACCTCGAGGGAACCGATGACTATTTCTGCCGCTTTCAGGACGACTTTGTATTTTCCAGTGGCGGCGAATGACTCCAGCGCCAAATCGTAGGCGATGAGTCCTGCGGATTGGGTGGCCAGTGCTTGCTTGCTGACGAGTTTGTCACGGGAATCATGCACGAGAAGCGTGACGGGAAGCTGAGATGGCGGGAGACCGCCATTTTGCTCCCGCAGGACCGACACGATGTGCACCGTCTCCCCGGGGCGATAGACGCCGCGGTCGGTATAGAGCGCGGCCTTATAGGGCGACTGGTCGTCCCGATAGGACGCGCCGGACACATCCGCCTGGTCGGTGGGGATCTCGACATCGGCAAACTTCAAGTAGCTGACGTCATCGCCGCGAGTGGCGATGACGGCGAATCGCTCCCGCGTCGGCGCTTCTGCATCCCTTTGGTGGGTGAGCCGACAGCCCCCCTGGGCATCGGTGAGACAGCGGCTGAGCTCCTGACCACTTCGGGTGACGAGCCTCACCTGCGCACCCGGCAACGGGGCGTTGTCGTGAATCCCGAAGGTCCACACCTGCACCTCCGATTCGGTGCGCTTGGCGACCAGATTCATGTCGGTGAGCACAAGGCGCCGCGCATCGCTGCGACCGCTCCGCCCCTGCGCTCTCAGCTCGAACACCCCTTTGCGGTCGCGAGGTAAGAGGTCACTCAGATCGACCCAGGTCGTCGTGACGGCATCAGGGGCGTGTTCGAGATCGATGGTTTTGCTCGAGATGAATTCACTCGTTCGCGCATCGGCGCTTTCGCTATCCCCGCTCATCCAGAAAACAAGATTTTCTGCAGGGACGTGACGCAGCGAGAGGGAGATTCTCGGTACGTTGAGGTGACGCAGGGGAAGTTTGGTCCAAGTGTCGCGGGGCAGGTAACGCCCTTGGACGGAGAACTCGACCGAAGACGAACGTGCAGGCACCTGGAGCAGGCCTTCGAAAGCTCCGTGAAGCTGACCTCCGTCGACGGAATGTGCCCCAGCGTCAATGCGCAACTGGTAAGTGCCGCGCTTGAAGTCACCTTGAAGATCGAAACCTCCTCGCGAAGGAGAAATCGAAATCGCTCCGGGATCTGGGCTCAAATGCACCTTGGACAGAGCATTGGCGTGCAGCTCACAACGCGAAGAGACTTCCCAGCCTTCATGCACATGTGGGTCCCAGTGATACATCGACTCTTTGCCTGCACCTTCGTCATTGCAGACAATATGAATCACGAAGCCCGAAGAGGTCTCGGACATATGGGCTGAATAGATTTGTAGCTCCGGCCCTTGGGGAACCTCGATCCGGTGGGTCGATGGAGGGATTTCGCGACGAGGAGATCCCCCGCTGAGTGCACCGACTTGCAGAAGCAAGGATTCGCCCGCTCGAAAGCGGCGAGAGGTCCCGCGGAGACGAACGACCCCTGGGTTCTCTTGGGGAATGAGCGCAAGCCCAGCTTCGTCACCCGCGACCTGAATGGACACCGACTCTTTCACTTCCTGCGTATCCACCGGCCCGGTGAATGCCATATCGAACGTCAGCGTGGAGGCACGTGCGTCGAAATCAGTGACCGTCACGCGCTCGAGCCCGAAAGGTGGCGTCGTGAATACATAGACCGGCGCCTCGCCGGCCGCCGCCTTGATCGTCTCGCCGCTGCCGACCGTGATCGCTTCGAGGGTCACTTCATACCGGGTGTGATTCGCGAAGGCAGCGCCCTCAGGAAGGCGAAGAACCAAAGTGTGCGGGCGAATGTAATGGAGGGTCGCTCCCTCGACGCCCGGCGTCACTCGTATTTCGGTCCCGGGAGGCGCGTCGCCAGCTTTGTTCACCACGTCACGAGCGAACTCGATGATGATCCGGTCCAGCAGAGAGCCCGCGTTGCTCACCGCGCGCATCACGGGGGCGAGCTCCGCGAGACTCGAGGGGGGAGGAACCGGTGCAGGCGACGAAGTCTGCTCCTTGGAATTCGCATCCCCCACGGCCGCGGGGGCCGCTCCGCCAGAAGCATCGCCTGCCGCCACCGGCGAGCCGATGGGGCGCGCACAGGACAGCGCGAGCCCCCCGAACGCGCTAAGCGCCAGCATGCACCACGCATTCCCTGGTTTCGTCTTGCCACCCTGATTCATCTCTAGGCTCCCTCTCGAGGGCGGGGTCCGCCGTAGAACCAATGACCTCGCGCCGCGATTCATTCACGAGAGCGACGCACCTTCCCTGTCAGTCGTGGGCTCTCGTCCCGAAGGTGAGGCTGGCACAAAATGGGAGCTCGTCCCAAGGCGCGAAGGCTGATGACGCCTATGGCTCACTTTGTGCGGTCATCGACGTGCATGGAGCAACGTACGCCTTTTCTGCTCGTGCTTTCAGAAGGTGTAGGCGCCGGTAGCGGTGAGGTGCTCGCTACCCTTGCCGGGATGTGCGCTGCCATGAAGATCCCGTGGGAGCATCGCGCATTGCGTGCGCAGCACGACCCGATTCCCCTCGCTTGCGCCCGTACGCTCTTGCTTGTCCCCTGGCGCCCCGTACCCTCGTCAAGGCTGGTGCGCTTCGCTCGGCTACATCTCGACGAGCTCGAGCTCACCGAGGCTGCGCTCTTGCTGCTTCGGTCACACCACGTCGCTCCAGCCCCAGGGGAGCTGCAGCTCGACCGATGGTCGCGACTGCTGCGGCAGCGCTGTGGATGGAATCCGGTTTGGCTCGTCGCACACCCCGCGGCGACCGCGACACCCGTACCGTCGTGGCGCGCACGCTGGGGGAAGCTGCTTTCCCCCGGGCCGAAACCCTCGTCGATCACGATACCTAATTGGCAGTCACCGCAAGATGCCCTCGCTGCATTTCTGCTGTGTTTCGTGGCCTGCATCGGAACAGCCGAACTGGCCCCTCGACCCCTGGCTCGCTCCTTGGCGGGGAACACTGGAACGTCGACGGGTCTGTCCTCTGCGTATCGGGCCTCCTCCCCACGCTGAGCTGGGTTCCTTCCACGAAGTGAGCCTCAAGGGGCTCTCGCTGTCTCGCCCCTCCAGAAGACTCTGCTACAGTCTGGGGCAATGCGTCTGGGCCTATCTCGCTGGTACTGCATTCTCCTCACTCTGGCTGTGGCGACGTCGACCCACGCCCAAGGTGTGGTTCGCGACCGCGAGCCCCCCACCATCAGCCATGAGGAACTGCGCACCGGGCTCGTCGGCGAACCCCTGCGCATCGTCGCGGTGCTGCGCGACCCCGCCGGGGTTTTCGAGCCCACCGTGTTTTATCGCCTCGCGGGGGAACAGGAGTTTCTGCGGCTCCCCATGAAACGCACCAGCGAGCGATACACTTATGAGGCGGTCATCGAAGGGCCACTGGTCACGGGCGAAGTGGAATATTTCATCGAGGTCTTCGATCGCTTCGGCAACGGTCCGGCGCGCTACGGTGACGCGGAGCTCCCCATGCGGGTGCGTATTCGACCCGTTGCGGCGGTGGAAGCCGAACCCCCTGGCCCCGGGGCGGGTCCGACGGCCGCTGCAGGTACAGCGGTCGATACTGCCAATGAGGACGCTGCGAGCGGCTCGCCGCTGCCATGGGTACTGCTCGGGGTGGGCGTCGCCACCGTCGCGGTCGGCGCGGGCGTAGCCGCCGTCGTGATCTTGGCTCCTGCGACCTCACCGTCGACAGTGACCGTGAGCGTATCGGCACCGGGTCCTATGTCGACGAGCGTGTCGCCATGAGCCGAACGTTGCGTGGCGTCGTGGCTGTCTGTGGCGTTCTGGCCTGCAATGCGGCTTGTGAAACTCCCACCGCCACCCTCTCGCCTTTCTCGCTGCAACTGCCGTTGCCGGCAACGTGCGACGACGCGCTCGAGGACCTCACGGCCTTGGCTTTCATCAGCGGCTACGATGAGCCCATCCCTCTCGACGTCGACCCAGCCACCGGTGTGACCACAGGGAGCTTCGAGGTCGCTGCGGGAATCGAGCGTCGTCTGGTCATCGACTGGGTGGTGACGCGGCAAGCCACTCGCGTGCTGCTCGCCCAAGCACGCGCAACATTGCCGCTCGAGGCCCCTGAAACCGCTGAGTTGACGGTCAAGCTGTCGGAAAGCGACGTCAGCGCCACCGACTGCCGAGACGTCACCGGTGACCTCGCCCGCGCAGGCGATGACTTCATTCGGGTAGATGGCACGCTTCGTCCCGTGTGCGACCTCGACGGCGATTGCGGGGATACCCTCGCCGACGAATGCTCGAACCTCGGCGAGCTCTGTGCGGGTCGTGATCCACTGCGCCCCTGAGCCCTCGCCAGCGTGGCGATGAGGGTACTCCCCTTAGGTGTGCTCGATGGGTGGGAGGTGGTGCTTTCCGAGCAACACCACGGCGCTCGCCTGCGGCCCTGCGTCCCCATCACTGAGCACCACCCGCACATCGTCACCCGCGGCAATGGACGCCCACCCCCCGCCCGTGACGGCGTGCTCATGGAAGTACACCTCCCTTCCGTCGCTGAGTCGAACAAAGCCATAGCCCTCGGGGAGCACCAGGCGACTGACCTGCCCATGGATCGGCACCTCGTGTACCTTCACGTCTCCACGACGACGATCACGAGAAGAGAGCAACTGCCGACGGGCGGCGTCGTAGGCGTCCCGCAGCGCGACATAGAAGTCACGGTGCTCTGGGTGGTCTGCAGGATTCTTGCTCACGACGACAGTGTGTCCAGGGACCGTGATTTCAAAGCGAACTCGATAGGACTTTGGATGCTGCGCGGGGCTCTGGTGTGGGGCCTCCACGACGACGTGACAGCGCTCGATACGCGGATCGAGGCGCAGCAGATGATCCACCCTGTCACCGATCGCCCCATCCATCGCCTCCGTTGGCGTGAGATCGCGATAGCTGACTTGCACGAGCGGAATCTCCATGCCCCCTCCCTTTGGCGCACGCGTGTTGCTCGCGCGCCGATGCAGAAGAGGCTGCAACCCACGTTCCAGCGACCCGAGAGGGGCGCCCTCATACCAGGCTCGGGCGCCGCGTAGCATGCTTGACGAGGGGAGAGGGGGACAGAGCTATGAACCGCCCCTCTCACAGGCCCGCAGCGCCTCAAAATAGCGCCACCCCTCGCCGCCCTCGGCTTTCATGCGTCTCGCCAGGGCCAACGTCTCGT
>JBMTAX010000180.1:0-6548 GCA_049429145.1 Myxococcota bacterium | reverse complement strand
GCGCTCCAGTGGCAGCCGTTCCAATTTCGCCGCCATAGGTGCGACAGCGTCGTGGAGACTGCGGCCGAGGACAAGAGCCAGCGCGATCGTGGCAGGCTCGGCGCGGCTCGCCGTCCCACATCGATGGGCAGGTACACTTTCGGTGCGCAACCCATGCGCGCCCCGATGGCTTCGAGCGACCTCGCTGACACCATCGTAGCGATGGGAGCGGGTCCCCCACGATCGAGGGGCGCGCTTTTGGGTCGTGCAGACATTGCCCAGGTGACTACCGCTTGTATGCGGGCGTGAGCGCCGATATGAGGGCGCCTCGTCGTGCCAAGGAGTTCCCCCACGGCCCCTGCAACGCTCCTGTCTGTGCGGACATCATTCGGCCTCGGCCTCAGCGGCGTCGCGATGAGCTCGGGTCCTTCATTGGCACAGATGGGCAGCCCCTTCGGAGGCCCTCAGCCTGGCATGGGTGCCCCACCCGCCCCGGCCACGGAAGAGAGAGTTCCGCCGCCGCCTCCGCTCGCTCCGCTCTCTCCGGAAGCTGAGGCCGCGCGAGAACGGGCCAAAGAGCCAGGAGTGCTGCGGGGGACAGACGCACAGCCGGGCGCGATCTACGAGGTGAGGATCGTCGGGGCTCGGAAGGTCGAAGCAGACGCGGTCCTGGTCAATGTTCACGCCCGCGTGGATCGCGCCCCCGACCAGCGGACAATACAAGGCGACGTGCGCCGCATCTTCCAGATGGGTGTCGTTTCTGACGTGATCGTGCGCAGCCTACCCGGGCCAAACGGCAGCGTGCTGCTCCGGTATGAGCTCAAGGAAAAACCCGCGATCGTCAACGTACTGTTTGATGGCAACGATGGACTGTCGACCGACGACCTCAAAGAGGTGGTCGACTTGAAGCCATTTCAGGTACTCGACCGCGCAAAAATCCAAGACAACGTCGAGAAGCTCCAAAAGTTATACGTCGATAAAGGATTCTTCCTCGCGCAGGTTCGCTATGAGCTTCGCTCCTCGACCGGCAAGCTCAAGGAGGAGAACGAAGACGGCATTGCCGACTTGTTCGAGCAATTCAGAGGGGAACAGCCGGGCCGCGAACTTGAGAGCATCTCTGGCGAGGATGCGGAGTCGAAGCCCTTCGAGATAGACGGTGAGTTTGTCGACGTCGCCTTCTTGATCGAGGAGCAGGCGAAAGTGCGTGTCGAGGACATTCGCTTCGTTGGCAACGAGAACATCTCGGAAGATGAACTCAAGAACGCCCTGCGTACACGAGAGGCGCATCCCCTCGGCATCCTGACGGAGTGGGGCACGTACAAAGAAGAACTCGCGGAGATAGACCTTCTCGCCGTGGAAGCGGTGTATCAGGACCGCGGGTACATCAACGTTCGTGTTGGCCAGCCTCGGGTTCGTCTTTCTGCCGACAAAACGCGAATGGCGATCACCATCCCCATCGAGGAGGGCACGCAGTTCACGCTGTCGAGCTTCGATGTAGCGGGCGACCTGCTTGTGGAGGACCCCGAGGAGTATGCACGCATCCGAAGCGAAGAGCCCGACCGAGTGGTGTTGCTCAAGTCAGAGATTCTCGAGCGCACGCGCGTGAGAGCTGGCGAGCTGTTCGCACGATCGGCTGTCGCCCAGGACGTCCTGAATGTGGCGGACCGGTATCGCAACGAGGGCTATGCGTACGTCAACATCGCGCCCGAGACGCGCCTCAACGAAGCAGACCGCACCATCGCGCTCGTCCTGCAAATCGAGGCAGGCCCGCGGGTGACCATCGAGCGCATCGAGATCAGCGGCAACACCAAGACGCAGGATCGAGTGATTCGTCGAGAGCTGCGGGTGTACGAGGGTGAGTTCTATTCCGCCGCTCAACTCAAGCTCTCCGAGCAGCGCGCCACCGCCCTCGGTTTCTTCGAAAAAGTGGGTGTGACGACGAGGCAAGGGAGCGAGAGCGACCGGATGGTCGTCGTCTTCGACGTCAAAGAGAAGTCCACTGGTACCTTCCAGCTTGGGGCTGGGTTCTCGAACGCCGAGAATTTCATCTTCCAGGGGCAGATTGCGCAGAACAACTTCCTCGGTCGGGGCCTGACGCTGTCCGGCTCGGTCCAATGGAGCGCATTCCGCAACATCGTCGACCTTCGCTACGTCGACCCCTACTTCCTCTACGTAGGGCAGGAACCCCTGACATTTGCCTTTACTGCATTCAACACACAGCGAGACTTCATCGAATACTTGCGCAATTCGACGGGTGGGGAGCTTACCTTTGGATATCCTCTCGGGCGCCCACTCCGGGGACTCACCCGTCGCTGGATCGCGGAAAGTCCTGCGGATTGGCGGGCCTATGTGCCTGATTTCGAGAACTTTCAGCTCTTCCTCACCTACGGTGCAGAGCGTGTCGTCATCGATGAATCTCGCGTATCGGCCCGCCTCCTCGGGCTGACGGCTGGTGTCCCCCGCTACACCACGAGCCTGCGAACCTCGCTGATCTTCGACCAGCGGAACAATCGGCTGTTCCCCTCGCAGGGCTACTACGCCTCGCTGCAAGCCGAACTCGCGAGCCCCTACCTCGGCTCGGCTTTGCTGCCTTCCACCGAGAGCACCGCGAAGTCTTCGCTCGAGGAGGCACTCAATCGCCAGAATCCGCTGCGTTTCCTGAGCACGAACGGCACGGCCAACGAGTTCACTCGTCTCGGTACCACGCTCCGAGGCTACTTCCGTTTCGACCCCTACCTTCCAGTTGACGGCGTAGTGCTGAAAGGGAACCTCGAACTTGGCTGGTTGCTCACCGATGACCCAAGCCTCATCTTCGAGCGGTACTACCTCGGGGGTTTCAACACCATTCGCGGCTACTTCTTGCGCAGCATCGGACCGGTGGCACGGGTGGGCGGCACCGATCCGAGCGCCCCCTTGCAGGAGTTCCGTACGGGCGGTGACAAGCAGCTGATCAGCAACGTCGAGCTCGAGTTCCCCATCTTCGAGCAGGTGGGCATTCGAGGTGTGTTTTTCTACGACGCTGGCAATGCCTACGGCCCCGACGAGAACTTCTTCTATGTGGGAAATGGGCCGACGCCCTTTCTGCAGAACGCCAGCTGCGCACCGGAACCCGTGTGCTGGGACCCTCGCGCCCCGGGCACTCTGCCGCTCGGGCTCTACCACGCGGTCGGCTTTGGCGTGCGGTGGTTCTCCCCCATCGGGCCGCTTCGCTTCGAATGGGGTGTGCCGCTGACGCCTCGTCCCGTGGGCACTTTCGGCCTTGCCCGTGGCGACCAACCCGTGCAGTTCGAGTTCAACATCGGCAACTCGTTATAAAAGCCCTGTCCACCACATCGCGCACTTCGGCGTATGGCGTGTTTTCGCGTCCCCCGGCACCCGGCCCTCGAAGGTCCGACGAGGCCTTCGCCATGGAATGCCCCTGACCGAGGGGCATTGCCCCTTTCGCTACGACGCAGGAAGGAAGTCTTTATGAAGACGAAGCTCCGCAAGATCGTTGATGCGACCCTGCACGCCCTGCGAGACCAAGGTCGCCTCGCTTTTGACGCCCTGCCTGCCTACGCCATCGAAGTCCCGCGAAACCCTGAGCACGGGGACTGGTCCTGCAACGTTGCCATGGTGATGGCGAAGTCGGTGGGGCTCAAGCCTGCCGAGCTAGCAGAGGCGATCTTGGGCGCTCTCGTCGACCCCGAACACGTGGTCGTCTCCGCTGAACGCGCGGGTCCTGGATTTCTGAACTTCCGGTTATCCGACGAGGTTTTTCAGTCGGTCACGCGCGAGGTTCTCGACGCAGGGGAGGGCTACGGGAGACAACGGCCTTGCTCCACCGGGCGGAAAGTCTTGGTGGAGTTCGTTTCGGCAAACCCCACCGGTCCGGTTCACATCGGCCATGCGCGGGGCGCCTTCGTCGGTGACGCGGTAGCTCGGCTCCTTGCAGCCGCGGGCCACGACGTCACTCGTGAGTTTTACATCAACGACTTTGGCAGACAGGTCGAGACGCTCGGGCGCACGGTCTACAAGCGATACCAGCAGCTCTTCGGTGCCCAGGTCGAGCTGTCAGAGGGAGAGTACCCTGCGGAATATGTCATCGACATCGCCCGGGCCTGGCGCGACGACGATGGCGATCGGTGGTTGCACCGTGCCGAGTCCGAGTGGCTACCGGCCGCGATGGCGGTGGGCATTCGGGAGAACATGCGCGCTATTCGCGCCACTCTCGCGCTTGCAGGCATCGAGCATGACTCGTTCTTCAGCGAGGCCTCCTTGCACCGAGATGGCAAGGTACGCGGTATCGTCGACGTCTATCGCGCACGTGGTGTCACCTACGAAGCAACCGAGGGGCGACGCCGCGAGAAGGGCGAGAAGGTGCGGGACGCCGCGTCGAAGGCCGCCCGTTATTCCGACCAACAACACGGCGGTACCTTCTTGATGACGGCAACCTACGAGGAGGAAGGTCGCTATGTCCTCAAGGATGAGGAGGACCGGGTCATCCTGCGCGCGGACGGGACGCCGGTCTATCTGACGGCGGACCTCGCCTACCACAAAGAGAAGTTCGATCGCGGCTTCGACCTCATGGTGGATGTCTTCGGCGCCGACCACGCAGGTCACGTGCCCCGTCTTCAATCTGGGATGACGCTGCTGGGCCTTGACGCCAAGCAGCTCCAGTTTGTCTTGGTGCAAATGGTCCGCATCGTGCGCGATGGACAGGAAGTCAAGGTCAGCAAGCGCAAGGGCACTCTCTTCGAACTCGCGGAGTTGGTCGAAGAGGCTGGCAGCGACGTGTGTCGGTTTATTTTCCTCACGAAGACCCCGAATGCGCAGTTCGACTTCGACCTTGACGCCGTGAAGCAGCAGTCGAGGGAGAACCCCGTCTTCTACTTCCAGTACGGACACGCCCGGTGTTCCTCGATCTTGCGTAAGGCAGCAGAGAGGGGCGTACCTTTCTCCGGCGCGCCGACCAAAGCGCAGCTCGCAGCGCTCGTTCGGCCGGAGGAGCGCATGATGCTCAAGAAAATGAGCCTTCTCCCTGACGTCGTCACCGGCGCGGCAGAAAAGCTCGAACCCCACCACGTGCTCTACTACTGCCAAGAGCTCATCAGCGACTTTCATAGCTACTACACGCAATATCGCGCCGATCCCATCGTGAGCGACGACGTCACCAGGACCCAGGGTCGCCTCGCGTTGGTGGCAGCACTTCGCCAAACGCTTCGCAGCGCGTTCGGGGTCCTCGGCATCAGCGCTCCCGATCACATGGACTCGGTCAGCGACGATGAGAGCGTGACGTCGTAGCGACCGTTTCAGCGAACCGTCGCTGTGCGCGGAGGCGCTGGGGGTCGCAACAGCACACAACCCGTCGGCGAGCGGCCCCAGAGTCTACTCAGGCCGCCGCTTCCCAGAGCGCTGCGGCACGTGCGCTATCGACCCCAGCATAACGACAGACGACGATCCAGCGACGACGACACCCGGCCAGAAGCGCTGGTTGACTCGCGAGGGAGGAACGGGACTGCCGCAGCACCTCGAGGCCGCGCTCCGACAGCCATGCGGCGCTATCGGAGATGGCCTCACGCTCCCAAATGCCCCGCCACGCCCCCTCGTCGAACCAACTGTCCCCGGCGAGAAACGAACGCAACTCCGTCTCCCCCGCGGTCTCCGACGGTTCGGCGGTGTGAGTTGCCGTGGGGGCGGGCACAGGCGACGGGGGCGCAGGGCGTGCGGGCGCGGGGCGAGGCCTCTCAGGCGTACGCGAGCGGGCACTGCTGTTCTCCTCACGACGAAGCGCATCCATCCGTGTTCGGACGTAAAGGTATGCGCCAGCGCCCACGGCCCCAGCGGCGACCCAAAGAAGACGGCGGGGCAAAGCATTCGGGCGCATGGCTACTTCTCCTGTCGCGCAATCGCATGTGAACGAGACCGTAGCATCCTTCCGCCCCGGCTAGGGGCTCGAGGAGAGGGGAAGCGTGCCGCGCGACCTGCATCCCCAAAGTGCAGATTCTCGGCCTCTCAGGGCTTGCGAAGTGCGTCTCAATGGGGCTAGATGGCGGGGGTCAGAGGCGAGATAGCTCAGGTGGTTAGAGCGGCGGTCTCATAATCCGCAGGTCGAGGGTTCGAGTCCCTCTCTCGCTACCACACGCACTCGAGAGGGTCGGGTTCCGGAGTTCCGGTCCCTGACCCTCTGGCGTTTCGACTCCTTTCAGGAGACACTCCAGACATGGCTTTGGTCCGTTGCCCCCAATGTGGTCGCGTTGCTGATGGCGACGGGTGTCTTGCTTGTGGATACGAGTGGTCGCAAAAAATGCCTGCGGCGCCTGCCGCAAGTGTGGCCTCCGACGACGTGCTCGATGAGCTGCTGGCACTCGATGGCATCGACCTGCACCCTGCGCCGGGCCCTGACGACGACCTGGGGGCCGTCGAGCACGGGCTCTCCGTTGACGACCTCGACGACTGGCTCGGCGGCGGCGGCGGTGACGAAGACGTCAGGGCAATGGGAACCGGCGCCTCGTCTTCCATGGCATCGCCACCCAAGAGCGAGGGAGCGATCCCGGATGTTCTCCCTGTGTCGGCGCCAGCGGCGAGCT
>JBMTAX010000179.1:0-6549 GCA_049429145.1 Myxococcota bacterium | reverse complement strand
GGTCGACGTTTGCCTCGATGGCGTACTCGAGGTCGCCAATTTTCTCGAGAGCCTGAGCGGGGCCCTCACCGCGCCGGCATCGCAAGCGGCCCTTGCGCAAATTCACGAGGAAAGCCCAGCGATACCAACGACCACCACACCGACAGCTGAGGCACCCGATGCGGCCCCCTGTTCGCCCGCCGCGGAGACCACCAAGGTCGTGGTTGTCGTCGATCCGCAACCATCCTCGGTACAGCAGCCCGAATCCCCGTCGACACCGAAGCTTTCGGCGCCAGCACAGGCCGCACCAGCGACGAGCAGCGACGACCCAGATGAGTTCCGAGGGCGCACTGTGCTCGTCGTAGAAGACGAGCCCACCAATCGGCGCATGCTCTCCATGTTTCTCGAGCGCAGCCACTTCCGCGTGCTGCAAGCGGCCGATGGCAACCAAGCCTTGGCAGTCCTCGACAGCTCTCCGGTCGATGTGGTCCTCCTCGACGTCATGATGCCGGGGCTCACCGGCCTCGAGGTGCTCGAGCAGATCCGCAAGACCAAGGGCCCCTCTGAGCTCCCGGTGATCATGGTGACGGCGGTCAGCGACAACGCCGAAGTGATTCGCGCCCAGTCGCTCGGGGCGAATGACTACGTCACCAAACCCTACGAGTTCAAGGTGCTGCTTGCGCGCATGAAAGCGCGCCTCTCCAGCGACCCGCAGCGCGTGGTCCCGGTGGAAAAGGGCGGCGGCGGCGAGACCGTCCAGCTCGACCCCGAGCCGCCAATCCTCGACGGAGCATGTCTCCGGTTCGCCACAGCAACAGATTACGAAGGCGCCAAGCGCGACATCTCCATGCTGCGCGCGGTGCTCGCCGTCTCGACGACACCGTTGGTCGCCATCGAACAGCGCCGCCTCAAGCTCTGCATCGGTGCCGGCTCATCGACGACGGAGCTATTTTGTTCTCTGAGCCCCGGTGGGCCAGGCCGTGTCGTCGTGCAGTTCGACGACCTTGCAGCGCTGCGAGCAGCCCAAGCCGAAGCGCTACATCCCCCACCGGCTACCGTCGAAACGGAGCCGCCACCACCACCTTCTCCCGCAGCGTCGCCCCCCAGCGAGAGCGATGCTCCCGTCGTGCCACTGCGCTTGCCGCCAGAGGGCCGGCTGCATCAAGGGGCAGACCCGCGGCGCATTCTCGGCCATGGCTTCTCACGTGCGCTCACGACCACCGACCTCGAGCAGCCCTCCATCGTGCTCCTTCTCCGCTGGCTGCGCAGCACCCGAGGTCTTGTGCGGGTGTATGTCAGCTACGGTGACCAGGAGGCGTACTCGTTCTGTGTCATCAACGGTGCCGAAGTGCGAGCGAGCGCCTCTCTCGGCTCCCTCGCTCGCTCCCTCGTCGGCACCGAGGGGCGCTACCGCATCGAGGAGCTCAAGCGCCTGCCCACGATGGTACATCGCGCATCACTGGTACCGCTGCTGCAAGAGACGCTGCGGGCCCTCGCGGGCACCTTCCCGCAGGAAGCCCTCGTCGCTGCCCTGTGTGCCGCAGGGGGAAACGCGCCCCAGCTCAGCACCGCGGGCGCGGCGATCTTGCAGAAGCTCGAACTGCCCTTCAGCCTTGCCCGCTTCGCGGAGAGTGCACTGCAGGGCGCATCGATGGAGCAGCTCCTCAGCCACGAGGTAGGTGCGCGCCCGTGCCTCGAGGTACTCTTCGTGCTGGAGATGTTCGGCGGCCTGACCTGGCAACAGGCGAACGCCACAACGACATCGAGAGCGGGTAGCTCGCCGCGCAGCAGCGCCCTCGACGAGAAACTCCGTGAAGCAGAGGCGTACTGGGCGAAAATCGCCAGTGCGAAATATTTCGAAGTCTTGGGTTTACATTGGTGTGTCGCGCCACGGCGCATCGAGGAGAACTACCGTAGCCTCGAGCGAGACTACGGCCCGCAGGGCACAGTTCGTGCGGCATCTGCCGAGCTCGCGAGCAAGATCTGGCAGCGCGTCGAGGAGGCCTATGCCGTGCTCTCGCAGCCCCCCAAGCGGCAGGAGTACCGCAGAAAGTCCTACGCTTATGGCTTCGAGACACAGGTGGAACAAATGCTCGGTCAGGCCGAGCTGGCGCTGATGCGCAAAGACCTCGACGAGGCCCACGATCTTCTTACCGCCTGCCAAGACATTCATCACACCGACCACGCCATGCTGCTCCTCGCCAAATACCGCGCAGCCATGCGCGGCTTGAGTTGAGCCACAGGGTCGGCCTGGCCCTCGAGGTCACCTCGTCGCGGGCGCTGCGGCTTGGCCGTGATTGTTCTGCCCCCAACATAGCAGTTCCCCCTCGTCGGTGATGCCGCAGGAATGGTCGAGGCCCGCAGTGACTTCGGTGAACTGCCCTGCGGGCGCACTCGCCTGCTGGCGCAGGTTATTCCCCCAGCACTCGACTGTGCCGTCGACGCGCACCCCGCAGGTGTGCTCCGCTCCTGCATCCAAAGAGCGCCAGCTCCCCGTCGGCGGAGAGGCTTGGCCGTAGTCATCGTTGCCCCAACAAAGCACTGTCTCGTCTTCACGGAGTCCGCAGCTGTGCAGGCTGCCTGCGGTGACAGCGAGGAAACTCCCCGTGGGGCGTTCGACTGTCCGTCAGTATTCATTCCCCAACAGCGAACAGCGCCTAACCGGGTCAGGGCGCAGCTGTGGTACCAGCCCGCGCTCACTTGCACATAGTCGTCATCGGGCGGGTTGAGTCGACCAGCATCGTCGAGGCCCCAACAGGTAACGCCACCTGTGACGTCGAGGGCGCAGCTATGGAAGTAGCCAGCGCTGACCTGTGCCGCGTCGAGGTCAGGCGGACTCGCTTGGCCGAACTCGTCATCGCCCCAGCAGATCACGGCACCGTCGTCAGCGACCGCGCACGAGTGCCAGTAATGAGCGCTGACGTCGAGAAAGGCACCCCCTGGCGCGCTTGCTTGCCCGCGGTCGTCCCGACCCCAGCAACGCACACGACCGCTGTCGAGGGCGCAGCTGTGGTACCCACCCGCGCTCACCGCAGAGAAGCCCGGCGACGCCCCATTGCCCTCGGGACGCTCTTCCTCGTCGGCGTCGTCGGTGACCTGCGTGCATGCGTAGCCATCATCGCCTGCCTCACACCGAAACCCCTCGGCGCACGCGTAGGCGGCGCGTCGGCAATCTTCTTCGACGGCAGCCGTGTCACCGCCGCAACCAGCGGCCTGACCGACGGCACTCAGCACAGCGAGGAGAGGGATGGATGAAGACCGGTGGCTGTGGCGCATGGGGATCCCTCTTGGTGTAGCGAACTACTGCACCGAGAGGACTCCCAGGGGGAACGGCGTCGGTCAAGGCGGCAACCTGCGCCACACGCAAGTGTCCTCAGGGGTCGATGATGGTCAGCGTCCCCGTCATCGAGCCGTGAAACGAGCAGATGTAGAATAGCGTGTCGGGGGCGTTGTCGGGCACCGCGAAGGTCAACGCCCCCGAGGTTTCTCCGTTGTTGGTGACGCCTTCGTCATACCGATTCGCGGTCCCCGTGCTCTGCTGGGTCTTGAGATAGAAGGGGTGTCCAGCGACGTCGAGGTCGAAAGTGTAGGACTTGCCGCGGCACAAGGTGAGGTCAGGGTCGGCGATGCCATTGATGACGTAATCGGACGCCCCCATGTTCGTCACCGTGAAGGTGTACGGCGCACAAGGGTCAGAGGAATCACCTGCGTCCATCGACATGCCAGCGTCCGTCGACATGCCAGCGTCCGTCGACGTGCCAGCGTCCGTCGATGCGCCTGCATCCGTAGACGTGCCAGCGTCCGTCGATGTCCCTGCATCCATCGATGTGCCCGCATCCATGGACATTCCCGCATCGCTCATCGTGCCGGCATCGCCATGCCCGCTGTGGTCCATGCCCGCGTCGGCGTCGTCGCCGGAGGCTGGACCGCAGCCAGCGGCGACAGAGGCAACAATAGCGACGACGAATGAGCGAGGAACATGAGACAAGAGCGACATCATGCGTTGGCTCCGGTTGAGGTAAAGCGAGCATGGCGGCGTTCCTGGCCCGAGCGCAACCTCGCCTCCACGGAGGGAACCCTCACTCTGGCCGCGGAGCGTAGGCAGCCCCCTGGCGATCCACCACGAGGTCTAGTGCGGTCTGCTGGCCTTGTGTGTCAATGCTGAGCTCGACCCGCACGTGGGCGGGCCCCGCGAGACGAGCGAGAAGTGCGAAGTACTCGCCTTCCCTCCACCGTTCGTCGAGGAGTGTCTTCAAGGCAGCGAGGCGATCGGCAGCATCGAGGTCTTTTGTCGAGACAAGCTCTTCCAAGAACGCGCGCATCTCGTGGTAGGGCGCGTAGTCGGCATGCCCATGTCGCAAGGGCCCATGCTCCTCGAGGGAGCGGCGCCCGCGCTCCTTGGCCCAGAGCGGCATCTCCTCGTGAGGGTGCGCCACAGACCATGCCTGTGCGGCGAGCGGCCAAAGATCCTCTACGGAGCGCGCCTCGGCGCGTTCGATCGCCTCGTCGTCGAGGGATATCCGGATGCGAGCTTTTGTGCGCCCGAGTTCATGACGGGGCCCGATGCCGAGCAGACGCTCTTCGGAAACCTCCGCGAGCTTTTCGCGGTAGGCCCCGACCAACGCGCGCATCTCATCGTCACCGACGTATGACGCCATGGAGAGTGCGCCATCGAGTGCCCGCACCGAACTAAGGACCCGCTCGCGCTCGTCCCCCCACTGTAGCCAGGCGCCGTCGACGGGAAGGGGTCCTGACGGCTGTCCGCGCACCTGGACGTCTTGCACCAGCCGCTCGAGCGTGGAGGCGCCACCACGAAAGGGAGTGCGCCAACGGCCGTCATGCGCGGAGCGTGTTCGATCGACTGCTGCAGTGCCTGTAGGGGTGGTGGTCGTAGAGCGAGAACGCTCGTGGGTGGTCCTCTCCTCGGAGAAGATGCCGAGACAAGACGATACCGCCGGGAGACTATGGGTGCGGGTCTCGGCGAAGACCGATCTGAGGCGCTCTACCTTGCCCTCGTCGGCGAGGTTCTCGAGTTCACTCCAGTCCCCCTCGAGAGCCTCGTCGAGGGCACGCCGCACCTCTGGGTGTGAGAGGTCGAGCCGCAGCTCCACGAGGTCAATCCCGTCGGAGCGCTCGACGTGCCGACGCTCCAAGGTGGCTTGCCCGAGGCCATGGACGATGCGCTCGCCGCGCAACCGCAGCGCCTCCTCGGCGGCCTCCAGCACGAGCCCGCCCCCGCGCATGAGCTTCGGCAAGCGCACCATGAGCCCCATGTGGAGCCGTGCCCCGTGGCTGTGATCGCGGCCTGCCTTCGACTCGAGGCGCACGCGCGCAAAGGTTCCTTCCTCCCGCTCCACGCGCACCCGCAGCTCTGAGTCCACCGTGAGGGCGGTGTCGACAGAACCGCCTGCCCCAAAGAGCCGCGCGGCGGGCAGGCTCCCTCCCACCGAGAGGCGCGCGCTCACTTGCCCTCTCCCTTCGAGCGTAAACGCTTCCCCCTGGGAGAGGACGAGGAGGTCGTTAGCGGTGGCGGGCACTTCCGGTGATGGCGCACCCGGGAGTTCGAAGCGCTCCACCGTCACCGCAAGTCCCCCTTGGCGGCGCCCCCCGGTGTCGAGGTTCCCCAACAGGTGCGGCAGCCCGGCGCCTCCGGTGACCTCGGCCGATGACTCGAGGCGGTGGCGAACGAGACGCGCGCCAGGGCGCTTAGCGAGGCCCTGCCGCTGGTGGTCGCCAAAGGGGTCTTGCCCAGGTGTCACCAGCTCGGGGTCTGTGCGACGCAGGGTGCCGCTGAGCCCCAGCTGGGGGGTTCCGAGAGCCTTCGAGAGCCGAAGCGAGCCGCCCGCGCGCGCGTTCAGTGAGTTGCCGCTGCGGTCGAGGTGAAGACTGTAGCGAACGCCTTCGCCAAGTGCCCCGCCCATATCTGCCGAAGGAGTGAGGGAGCCGTCGCTTCCAACGTCGATGGCGGTGCGCACGGGTCCATGGCCCGCGCCGACGCGACCGGTGGCCCGCAGCCCCCCGGGGCCCCAGGTGGCGTTCGCCCGGGCATCAAAACCGTCGGTGGTGTAGCTGGCGCTGCCGCTGGCCCCCACCCGCCCGCGCAAGTCGGTGTTCACCTCGCCCGCTGCCCGGGCGCCACCCGCCGAGACGCTGCCGTTGCCACCGATGACCCCATCGGGGGTGATGGTGAAGTCGCGTTGCACCCGCGGCGCGGGGCCGCCCCGGAAGGGCCAGATCGCGGAGCGCAGGGGCGGGAAGGGAGGAGGCATGCGAGGCTCATGTAGGTCTTCGGCATACCTGGACGAAAGATGCCTCGGTGTTCTGACCGATGTCCCCGCTCACCGCGGGCCGCGCGAACTTCGCGCATCGCCGGCGAACGGGATGCGAAGTACCTTCGCGCTCATGGACACGACTTGGCGGGTTTTGCCCCACAGCCCCTTGCAGCAGCTCGCAGAGAACCTCTGGTGGGCCGACGGCGCGGTTCCGAAGATGTCGGTGCGACGGTCCTGCACCCTCGTGCGACTACCATCCGGCGGACTCCTGGTGCACAACGCCATCTGCTTCGACGAG
>JBMTAX010000178.1:0-6553 GCA_049429145.1 Myxococcota bacterium | reverse complement strand
CTTATCCCTCAGCCTTGGCGAAGCGAAAGGCCCCACGGTCGCAGGCCGGGTTGACCTCGTATGGCGCAGTCCCGCCGAGGCGATGGTCACCGTCGTGGGGCCATCGGTCGACCGGCTCTTCGGGGGGCCCGAGGCCGATCGTTTCACCGGTGCCCTCGAAGTCTTCGCAGCACCGGGCACCGCGGTCACGGTCGACGGCGTTTCCCATGGAGTAACGCCTCTCGGTACTCCCATCGGGGGCCTCCCTATCGGGGTTCACGTCGTTCAACTTTCCCGTGACGGCTTCATGACCCGACGCCCTGACGTCGTCATCGCGAAGAACGAGACCACCCTTTTGCGCGTCGAGCTCGAGCCCGAGCCCCTGCATCGGCAGTGGTGGTTCTGGGCTGCCCTCGGTAGCGCAGCAGCGACGGCCGTCGCTGGCGGCACCGCCATCGCTTGGTGGCTGATGCCCCAGGAAGCACCGAAGACGGAAGTCATCCTCGGGACCGCCTCTGCTGTCCCCCTCCCCTGACAGAGCGCAGCCTCACTTACCCGTTCTGCTCGCCTCTAGCCCTCCCTCGAGGTCCGTATGGCCCGCTCGTCGAAGCAACTCCTCTCCGTTCTCCTGGCCTCACTGGTCGCGACCGCCGGCTGTGAGGAACCGCCGCTGCAACCGACCAGCGAGTTCGCGTTTCCTGATGAGCTTCGGCTGTGGGAATTGCCTGCGTCGACACGCTCGCTGATCTCGGCGACGCTCAAGATCGAGGGTGTACTGCCGACGACGCCGCTGACCCTGAGTCCCGACCTGCGCTTCGCGCGCGGGCGCTTTCCGCTCGAGGACGCCGACGAGGGCACCCACCCCTTCGAGCTGCAGGTGAGCTACGACGATGAAGTGCTCCTCGCAGAAGCCACGGGGAAGGTGCAAATCGTCGCACAAAAGACGAACTCCCTCGTTCCACAAGACGGTTTTGTGACCTGTGAGCCGGTCAACGAAGACGACGATGATTGTGGAGGACGCTTCGATCTCAACCGCAACGGCTTTTCGAACTTGGCTGACCTCCTCGGGGAGTGCCCTGAGGACGCTGACGGGTGTGATTCCGGCCCCCGCGAACCGCGAACTCTCGGCGCCCTCCTCGACGTCGCGCCATCACTGCTGCAGTTCCCCTCGGGCCTTCCGCTCGGCAGCTTCGGGCGGCAGGTGATTTTGATTGAGAATCTCGCTGACCACGAGGTGACCCTCGACGCGCGGGTGGTCGGCGCCCCCGGCGTCACCCTCAGTCGCTTCGACCTACGCCCAGACCCTGACGACGCGGCACTGCCACGCCTCGAGCCCCTGACCCTCCAGGCCTATGAGCAACTCTTCTTGGCGGTCTCCTACGCTCCCACCAATCGCTATTTCACTGCTGGTGAGATCTTGCTCGACGTTCAAGACCCACCAAGCATGACCCGCCAATCGGTGACGGTCAGCGTTGTGGGTAACGCTGACGGTGAGCTACGGACTCCCCCGGAGAGCTACGCGCCGACGGAGTTCCGCCCCACGGCAGACCTCGGCGGCTTCGGTGGCGAGGTGCAGGTCTTCGCGAAGGAGAGTTTGTTCGCCGGTCTGCCGACCCCGCAGATACAGTCGCTCGTCCCTCAGAACGACCGGATGCGCTTCCCCGCGCGAAACGCTGCAGGGGAGCTCGTGCAACGCTCTCTCAATGCCGACGCCGTGCTGCTGGTAGAGGTTCCTGGACGACATCGGCTGAACCTACGCCTCGGCGGCCTCAGCGACGACATCGATCTCACCTGGATATTGCTCGATGACGACGACGCCATCAGCGATGATCCTGACGAAGTCGTGCGGGCGTGGCGCGGAGGAATGTTCCCTGAGGCGTTGCAGTACAGAAACCCCAACGACACGACGAGGCGTGGCTTGGTGGTGCTCGGTCGGCGCGATGTCGACGATGGGTCGGCCACCCCGAACGCCCTGACCGAAGCCGTGCCCGTGCCCGTCGAGTTGACGGGGCTCTTGACCGATGCGCCGGAGTTCACCGAGCGCCCCTCGCCAAGACGTGGGCCGGTGGAAGGGGGGACGCGGGTTCGCCTGACGGGTCGAGGTTTCTCGCCAGGCGCCCTCGTCACCGTCGGAGGACGCGGTGCCTCGGAATGTGTCCATATCGCTGACGAGACCGGGCAGACTTCGCTCACCTGCACTACCCCGCCGGGCAACCTCATCGAGGGCAGCAACCCCGCCACCATCGTCGTACAGAACCCTAGCCCCGCGGCAGGAGGCGACGGCCAGGCCGCCACCCTCGTCGAGGGCTTTTTGTATGAGCCGCCAGCGCCAACGCTCTCCTCGCTGCGGCCTGCGGTGGCACCTGCCAGCGGGAGCGACGGCACCATCACGATACGCGGCGAGCACTTCCTGACGCGAAACGGACCTCCGGTGGTGCATTTCGGGGAAGTCGCAGCCAGCGACGTCATCTTCGTCGATCCCACCTGGCTCGAAGTGGTTGCGCCGCCCCAGGGCACCTCCGGCGAAGTGAAGTTGCAGGCGCGGAATCGCCTCGATCCCATGGAGGGTGACGACGACACAGAGCGGCTGTCGGAGCCGAGCAATGCCCTCCTCTTCCTGTATACGACGCCGGTGGCTCCCGCACCGACGCTGAGCGCGGTTCGACCGGCGGGAGAGGCGACCACGTGCACCGTCGATGCGGCCTGTGCCATCGAGCTCGTGGGGACGGGCTTTGTCGACGGCATGCTGGTGAACGTAGGTGGCCTCGCCACCCTTCACGTCGAGGTGGGCGCCGACGCCACGACGGCGACCGCCGTCACCGCGGCCTTCAGCACGATCGCCACGCGGGCCGTCGAGGTCATCACGCCCGATGGGCAGCGTGCACGCCTCGATGCGGGTATTTCCTGGAGCTTTGCGTCGTTGAGCCTCGGCGCCGTGGTACCATCCCTGATACCGACCCTCGGTGGCGCGTCTCTCGACGTGTACGGTGCAGGCTTCCGGGAAGGCGCGCGGGCCTACTTCGTATCGTCGAGTGGATCCGAGTTCCCTGCGACACAGACGTCGCGGTACTCGAGCACCCTGCTGCGCGTGCTCACACCGGCTCTGGCTGCGGGGGTGTATGGACTGCGCGTCGGCGACAATGACGGCGGCTCGGTAAGCAGCACAAGTGCGGTCACGGTGGTGGAGCCCCAGGGGGAGGCACCCCGCATCGACGTGATCACTCCGGCCACCGCGGCCCTAGGACTCGGCGCAGTAACGGTGACCCTGCAGGGACGCGACTTCCGAAGTCCCTCGGTGTTCATCGGTGAACAACCGGTACCGGTAGAGGAACTTGGACCGAACGAAGACAGCGGCACCCTCGTCAGGCTCGTACTCCCCGCCGCCACGACGCCGGGCAACATCACCCTGCGCCTCGTCAACAGCGACGGCACCACTGACAGCGCGGCCTTTACGTGGCTGAGCCCCGAGGAGACCAAGGTATCTTTGGTATTGCCCGACACCATTCACTCACGCGTGAAAGGAGAAACCCTGAAGCTTGTGGGAGCGGGTCTCCTAGAGGCCGATGAGGCTGTGGTTTTGCGGACCACTGGAAGCTCTGAGGAGACGCTCTTCGCTGCCCGCATCGAGGAACAGAGTGACACCTCCCTCGTCGTTGGCTTCCCACAACCGCTCGCTGACCTCGGCGCGGCAGGTGGCAGCTACCGCGTAGACTTGCGACGAGAGGGAGCGCTCCTCGCCCGCTCTCCGTCGTTCTTTGCTCGCGACCCCCGGGTCGTCGCAACCCTTCGGACCGAGCTCGGGATTACCCTGTTTGGCGAGAACCTACACCCGAGCGCCTTTGTCGAGGCGGAGGTCCAATCCGTTGGGAGCCTCATCGACGCTACGGTACGCAAGTTCATCTTCGTCGGTGGTACGGACACCGTTGTGCAACTCGAGGCCGTGAACCCCGTCGCGTTGGTGCCGGGCGCGAACTACCAGTTGGCGATCTACCACGACATCGACCCCGCCGACGGCGTCGTCGAGAAGACAAGCCCTGTGCTCGTCGAGCTCGACCCCACCGGGGTCGCCACTGGCGCCCTCGCCGTGTCCCCACTCCTCCTCGAAGTGCCCGACGACGTTCTCCCCGCGAACGCCCCGCTCCCCGTCGTGAGTGCCTTTTTGCCATCGCAGGCGGGGCTCCCGTCAGGTGCGACGGGGCTTGGCAGCTTCGGTACACCCGACGGGTTCGAACTAAGCGACGGGCAAGGCGCCGTCGTGACGACCGGTACCTGGTCAAGCAACTACGACCCGTTGCGCGCCGGGCATGTGGTGACCCTCAGCTTCGCACCGAACGCGCTCCTCAACGCCGGCGACTATCGCGTCCGGCTCAAGACCACACTGAGCGCCGACCTCGCTGACAGCAGCTCGCTGCTGCCGGTGCGTGCCGGTGGGTTGATCAGCATCACGCCGACAACGGCGATTCCGTCGATGCGTGCCACCCTCACGGGCAGCTTTTTCGACGGCGACATCGTCCTCGGGGAGAATCTCGGCAATCAGCGAGTTCCCCTGAACCCCGAAGAGCGCTCCTGTACCCTCTCGGCCGGCGTGCGGGTTTGCACAGCCTCGGTGGCGCTCGACGAGCTCTATGAAGGTACCTGGCGCCTGTGCCGCGTACCGGCGCATATCGCTGCGAGCACCGCGACCTGCCCGACCTCGTCAGTGGTCGTCACCGTTCTCGCGGATGCGTGCGATGCGAGCTACCGCATCGACGGCGCCGAAGGAGGGTTCTTCGATGAAGAGCTCTCGGCCTATGCTGTCGATCCCTGCACGGGCGCGCTCGTCCGCGCCGTGGTGGTTGACCTCAACTTCCAAGACAGCGTCACCTCTTCGGCGTGGCTTCAACAGGTGGAGGTCCATGGGATTATCTTGCCTCCGTATACTGGCCCCGTCACAGCGGAGCGCGACGAAGGCTCGCAGGCGGCACAGCTGCAGTGGCACGTGCTCCCCGATTTGTGTGGCGGCGCCGCAGCTGGTCAGTGCCTTCCGCCCGATCGGTACCGCAAGGGGGCCTACCAGCTCCTCGTGCGAGGCGTCTCAGCCAACTCGGCAGTGCCTCCTCGGGCTCGTTTCACTGCCTGGTCCTCGGCACGCGACCTCGTCGACGACACGGTCTGCATCGGCCCGCCCGATGCCGATGGAGACGGCTACGATCTCTGCGGAGGAGAATGCAGTGAAGCGGTAGGCTTCACAGGGTCGCCGGTGTACCTCGGCGACAACCCGCTGCAAGCCAGCGTGAGCTCGATGACCCCACTGGCCCGGAGTGGCTCTATCTGGTCGCCGGCAGGGATCGATGACTACAGCCCCGCAGACATACGGCCGCAAGGCGTGGAGGTGTGCGACGGTCTCGACAATGATTGTGATCTGCTCGTCGACAACCTGCGGTCTCGCTGCCTGGTCGACCCGGCGCTTGAAGGCGCCTGCCGTGTGGGGCGAGAGTTTTGTTTGCGAGATGAGACTGCGGGGCCCCAGTGCGAACAAGACCTCTTCCCTGGCCAGGAGCAGGAGGTCTGTGATGACCTCGCCGACAACGACTGCGACGGGTTCGTCGACGACGCTGACCCTGACGGTTGTGTCCTCGCGAGCGGACTCATCCCTTACTCCCCCCGCGACTTGGCGAACGCCACACCGCTCCCGCTCCCGGGCGTAGGGACCCCAAGCCTGAGCTTGCTCGACCCCCAGACATCCGCAGTCGTCAACAGCGCAGTACCGCTCGGCTTCACCTTCCCTTTCTTTGGTCGCTCTTATTCGGAGGTGTACATCACCCCCCACGGCTACCTGTCTTTCGAGAAGGCAGTGGTCACCTGGCCGGGGAGCAGCTGTGCCACTTACGGCTGCCCTCTAGGCGTGTCTGGACTCGGCGAGGACAACGGCGCCCCCGGAGCGCTCGTGGCGGCGGCCTGGGGCTATCTGTCTGCGCTGTCTGTGAAAGCGGTCTTGGTAGGAGAAGAGTTCGTCGTCGAGTGGTTTTTTGACGACGGCACGGTGGCCCAGGTGGTCTTGCATCCCGCTGGGTACCTCGAACTCCATCACCGCGACCCCTCTGGCTACGCCGGACATGTACAGGGCATCGTCAGCCCCGGTCGCAGCGTCGTGCAGACCCTCCCGGGCCGGGCAAGCGGCCTGCTCGCCCCGGCCACCTCCATCGGGGTGCGCTTCGTTCCGCCCGCGGCGTTAGCGGCTGCCACCTGTGGCGACGGCATTTGCTCTGGTCCACTCGATTGCCCCGACGACTGCGATGCGCCGGCGAGCTGCGGCAACGGCTGGTGCGAAGTGGGGGAGGAGGTGGAGCCAGGCTTATGCCCCTCCGACTGTGGCTACGATCGCTGCGGCGACGGGGTATGCAACGACGGCGTTACAGATCCTGGCTTTTCGGGTCGGGAACTCGACCTCGCGGAGCGCGACCCGAATGACTTGGCGAACACTGCTGGGTCGTGGACCTGCCGCATCGACTGCCATTGCGGCAACGGCATCTGTGAGGATGGCCTCACTGACGTCGGCGCCCCTGACCCGAATGAACCCAACCTCGGGGAGAAC
>JBMTAX010000177.1:0-6559 GCA_049429145.1 Myxococcota bacterium | reverse complement strand
GTTACGAATGGCTCGCTCTTCCCATCGCACGGCTCGCCAAAGGCTACAGTCTCGTCGTCAATCTTTTCGGTGGCATCGGCCCCGTTCCTGAAGGCATGAGCGCGACTTCCGCTTTGCGTGTCCGTTGGCTTTCGGCGTTGCATCGAGACATACGTGACGAGGTCATCGCGGCGGTGACGACGCATAAACAGCAGCATGGGCGGAATCCTCCCTATTGGACGTTGCTGCAGATGGCTCGCAGCGCCCGGGACAGGATCCTTTCCCTCTGACGGCCACGTCGTTCCCGCGAAACCAAGACGGCCTGTCTCATGCGCCTTCGTCTGGCCCGATACGGGTACACTATCCGCTTCCCCGTCCGCAGGAGCGACCCTTGGACCACGAGAGTGACGCGCTTCGCTACCACCACGACCATCGCCCCGGAAAGCTCGAGGTGGTGCCGACCAAGCCCCTCGCGACGCAACGCGACCTCTCCCTCGCCTACACGCCCGGTGTTGCAGAGGCCTGTCGCGCAATCCACCGAGACCCGACCAAGGTTTTTCGCTACACCGCAAAGGGCAACCTCGTCGCTGTCGTGACCAATGGCACCGCGGTGCTGGGGCTTGGCGACATCGGGCCGGCCGCGGGCAAGCCCGTCATGGAGGGCAAGGCGAACCTGTTCAAGAAGTTTGCTGACATCGACGTCTTCGATATCGAACTCGATGCGCGCTCTGTCGACGAGATCGTGGCGGCCGTGAAGGCCATCGCCCCGACCTTCGGCGGTATCAACCTCGAAGACATCAAGGCTCCGGAGTGCTTCGAGGTAGAGCGGCGCTTGCAAGCTGAACTCGACATTCCGGTCTTTCACGATGACCAACACGGCACCGCCATCATCAGTGCGGCGGCGCTGCTCAACGCGGTCGAGCTCACCCAGCGTGACCTAGCCCAGACCAAGATCGTGTTTTCCGGTGCAGGGGCTGCGGCCATGGCATGCGCGCGCCTCTATGTCTCCCTGGGGGTCGAGGCCTCTCGCATCCAGATGTTCGACTCTCGCGGACACATCACGATGAGTCGCACCGACCTTAGCGAGGAGAAACGCACTTTCGCCGCGAGTGGTCCACCACTCAGCCTCGCAGAGGCTCTGCGCGGTGCCGATGGCTTCGTCGGGCTCTCGGTCGCGGGCATCCTCGACGCTGAGATGCTGAAGGGCATGGCGAGCCAACCGTTCATCTTCGCCATGGCGAACCCCGACCCCGAGATCCCGTACGACGTCGCCAAGGCGGCCCGTCCGGACGCCATCGTCGCCACAGGCCGATCGGACCACCCAAATCAGGTGAACAATGTACTTGGCTTTCCCTTCGTCTTTCGGGGGGCGCTCGATTGCCGCGCACGCAAGATTACCGAGGAAATGAAGGTAGCAGCGACGAGAGCTCTCGCGGCACTCGCCAAAGAAGATGTCCCCGACGAAGTCTTGCGGGCATACGGTCTCCGCCGACTGCAATTTGGCGCCGACTACATTATTCCGAAACCTTTTGACCCTCGGGTGCTGCTCTACGTGGCGCCAGCAGTGGCAAATGCGGCCGCGGAGTCCGGCGTCGCACGGGAGCCGGTCGATAACCTTGACGCCTATCGTGAGCGCCTTCATGTCCTCGTCGAGCGTTCTCGAGGTCTCGTCACACCGTTGATCCGTCGCGCCCGGGCCCATGACCGCCAGCGCATCGTGTTCCCCTTCGGAACGCACCCAGCGGTAGTACGCGCCGCGCAGGTCCTGATCGACGAGGGCATCTGTGCACCCGTATTGATCGGGGCAGAGCACCGCGTGCGGCAAGCCGCCGACGAGGCCAGGGTGGGTCTGCGTGGAGTACAAATCATCGACCCGTCGATGAGCCCCTTATCCTCGACGCTGGCTGACCTTTTTTGGCAGCTCCGGCAGCGCAAGGGGACCACTCGTCCCGCCGCCCAGGAGCGCATGAACGACCCTGTCTATTTTGCGGCGATGATGGTCCGTGAGGGGTATGCCGACGGGATGGTGGGTGGGCCCGGCAGCCCCTATAAGCACACCCTGCAGCCCGCATTGCGGGTCTTCGGTAAAGCACCGGGCATCAAGGTGGTGTCAGGGGTCTACGCCATGTTGTGGAAGGAGCGCTCGCTGTTCCTGGGCGATTGCACCGTCAACGTCGACCCCGACGCAGAGACGCTGGCCGAGATCGCGCTTAACACCGCTCGGGTTGCGGAGACGTTTGGGCAAACGCCCCGTGTCGCACTGCTGTCCTATTCGGACTTCGGCGAGCATCGACGCGACCCCCGCGTCGAGAAGGTGCGCCAAGCAGTGGACCGGATCAGGACGCTTCGACCGGACCTTGAGGTCGACGGGGAGATGCAGGCCGATACCGCCGTGCACTACGAGAAGATCCTCGAGGGCTTTTCTTTCTCCCGTCTGTCGGGCCCTGCCAATGTACTCATCTTCCCCGACCTCACGTCGGGAAACATCGCCTACAAGTTGCTCGAACAACTAGCCGCAGCCGAGGCGCTCGGGCCGTTGCTGTTCGGCGCAGCTGGTCCCGTCAACGTCGTCACCGTCGATGGGGGCGTGAATGACATCGTCAATGTCGCGACCTATACGGCGAACCAAGCCCTGGACCGTCGCAGAGCTGCGGAGAAGTGCTGACTCCCGTCCGCACCGATCTCTGCGACGAGAGCCTATAGTCCTGAGCTTACCGCCATTGAGGAGACACTCGCGAGGGTATTGGTCAACGCGTATGCGCGCTGTGCAGCGCCCAGTCTTGTGGGTGCCACCGCGGGAACATTCGCATCTTCCCGCCGCTCCGCTTCGAGGCGTTCGGCGAGGGAGCGCGGCTCCTCGGCAACGACGAGGGGTGGCACCGCACGAACCAAGTCGAGGGACTGAAGCAAAATGAGGTTCTTGAAAGAGGCTGCTGCCCCGGCGTCGAGCATGGCGGGGGGTTGGGCTCGTTCTTCGAGTTCACTCGCTCCGCGTGGCAGTTCCTCCTCGAGGGGCAGGGCGGCCAACGTCGTGGCCAGGGCCTCGGCGAGCTCGCCTTCTCGATCGACGACAGGATCGAGGGCCGTAGGCGAGGCACGAAGTCGGTTCGACAAACGAAGGTCGTCGACGTTGAGGCGAGGGGAATCGGCGGGGCCATCAAAGACAAGCCCCAACTGTGGCCCACCGGCCGATGCCAGGGTCGAGACCACGGCCGCGCGGAGGTTGTCAGCGAGGTTCGCCGCGGGGGAACGCTCGAGGCGATCGAGCGCCTCGTTCAGCGCCCGTGCCGCGAGCACCATGCTCGACGCCACCGCTGAGGGCGAGAGAATGTAAGGCGTTTCGGTGCGCAGAGGACTCGAGAGCTGCGCCAGGGGAGAACTTGCATACACACCCGTGGCGAGTCCGAGCGCCGCGAGCACGCCGCTGGTGTCCTCGATGACGAGGTCTACCCCGGGGATGCTCCGGAGCTGCACTTGTCCCGTGGCTTCGTTGAGGGTGGCGTCGACGCCTGCCACCGCATCGAACGCGGTGATGAGGTCGCTGAGCGAAGTGAGGGCCGGGTCGATAGCGATGGCCTCGCCATTGAGCGTAACCTGGCCGCTCACCACTCCCGTGAGGGCCGTGACGTTCTCGAGCGGGGCCGCGAAGGGAGAAACCGGGGCGCTCCCTGTGGTGTTCGCAGCAGTGCCATCGAGCTTGAGGGCTGCGAGCAATCCGCTCGAATCGGGACCAAGGACGACGGGAGCGTCACCGGCTTCCGTGGCTGTGAGGCTGACTTTGTCCGTGGACACATCGTAGCTCGCGACCACCCCCGCGCCGGAGGCATTCAGCCGGTCGAGTACGGTGCGCACCGAATCACCCGCATTCACGACGATATTGACGCCATTGATGGCGAAGGTGCCCGAAGTCACCGAGAGGCCTCGCTCAAAGAGCGGGCTTTGTGCGCCTGCGCCGCCGATGACCCCATCGAGGTTCAGCGCGGTGCCCTCCGTGCCCGATGAAATGTCGAGAGCGGCCAGCAGGCCCGAGGTGTCGCCTTCGAGGCTGAGAACAGCACCGGGGACATCAGGTGTCAGCACAACGCGTTGCTGCACTTCGTCGTAGCTGGCCGTCACCCCCGCACCCAACGCGTTGATGCGGCTGAGGACATCGCGTAGCGAGTCAGCGCCCGGATCGATGGTGAGGTTCTGCCCGTTCACCTGCAGTGAGCCCGCGACGACGGCCGCGAAACGGGGTACTCCGGCCAGCGGCTGGTCATCATCAGCGACGTTGCCCACGACGGTGTTCCCCGTCGCGAGGCCGAGCAGTGCAAGCAGCCCGGTAGTGTCAGCGCCCACAACGATGAGGCTCTCGGACGCAGCGTCGGTTTCGAGCAAGACCTTGTCGGTGCTCGCCTCGTAGCTGGCGCTCACCCCTGCGCCCGCAGCCGTCAGTCGGTCGAGCACATCCTGCAGCGAATCGGCTGTGACGTCGACGTTGATGGTGACACCGTTCACCTGAAAGCTGCCGCTCGTCGCAGCTTGGAACTGGGAGGTCTTCGAGAGCAGCTGCTGGTCATCGCGTACGATGCCTCGCTCGCTGTTCGAGGCCACGAGTTTCGCCGCCGCGAGAAAGCCTGATGTATCGCTCCCCAGGGTGACTTCATCCTCGCTGGCGAAGGTCTCCTCGAACACAACCTTCCCGGTAACCTCGTCAAAGCTTGCCTGCACCCGGGCCCCTGACGTGTTGATGCGGTTCAGCAGGGAGTTGAGCGTGTCGGTGGTGGGGTCGACTGCGATCAGTTGGCCGTCGATCGAAAAGGTGCCACTGGTGACACTGGCGAAGGCCGCGACGTCGGCAAGCGGTTGTTCGTCATCCCGCAGATTGCCCCGGAGGGTCGTCGCACCGCTGAGGCGGGTGGCACTCAGAAAACCTGAGGTGTCACCTGCAAGCACGATGTCGTCTTCGGAGTTGTCGACGGTGGTGAGCGTGATGGCGTCATTTGCGAAGGCGGCGGTCACCCCGGCGCCCGCCGCGTTGATGCGGGCCAGCACGGTGTTGATGGAGTCGTTCGCGAAGACGTCGATCTGCGTTCCGTTGACCGTGAAGGAGCCAGCACCCACGGTGGCCCCGTCTTCAAAGCGAGGGCGGGAGTTCGGCGCGGCGTCGAAGAGAGCGGCAGGGTCCACATCGGTGGGTACCGTCGTGGATACCGTTGTGGCCGTCGATGTCTGGTTCTTGCGCAGTGTACCTGCGCTGAAGCTCACCTTGAGGCCAAAATCGGCGCCGAGGTCGATCTCGTCTCCCGCCGCCACCAGTTGGCTGTAGCTCTGTAAAGTGGTTCCGCCTTGATCGACCACGTCGAAGCTCACCAACGTAGGAATCGTCCCCACAGTCGTGGTGGCGGCGGTACCAGTGATCTTCAAGGCGAGAGCGGTGGCTCCGGTCGCGACACCGGTACCTGCGTAGACGCCACTCAGGGTGGCGAGGCTCGTGCCCACCGTGAAGGCGAGTTCGAGGTTCGAGTAGGACGTGGGCGCGGTGTTGATCTCTGCCGATGAGCTTAAGACCGAAGGGGACTGTGTCGATACCACATCGAGTCCAACGGCTTCACTCGAGCGAACGACGGATCCACGCTCCGGCGTCGTGATATCGAGGTTCAGTAGGTTCGAGGAGGTGAGCTGCGAGGTCTGGGAGACCAAGTCCAGGCCAAGCGGTGTACCCGATGTGCGCGTCGTGTCTGTCGTTTCATTCACCTCGCGGGTGGCGTTCAGCGTCGAGAAGGAGCCTCCCACTGGCGACAGGTCGTTCAACACGCCGCCCGCGCTCGCAGCTTGGGCGACGGTTCGCACGAGAGGAGTAACCTCTACGCGCGACGTGAGATTCGTTTGCAGGCGCCGCAAGACGTCATCGAGGGCTTGTTGGGCACTGCGCAGCGATGCCGCGGTCTCCAGCAACGAGTAGCGTCGAGAACCGGGTGTCGCTGTACCCGACGCTAGCTGCAGGATGGCGGAGGGGCGGAGCGGATCGGTGCTCTGCTGTCGACGCTGCGACAACGGCGAGAGCTCGAATGAGTAGGGCGCAACGCGAAGATGCACCGGGCTCCCTCCTCGAACTGTCCTTCCCAGTACCCGCTCCCAATCACCGACTACCGCTTTATTGTAGTCTCACCGGCGAGACTTGTCTGTGCGTGCGGACACAGTTTCACCCAGTCTCCCGTGCCAAACCCTGGCCTATGGGGCTTGTACGTCCCGCCACCATGCTGACACCGCGACCCGTTTCCCCAGGGCCAGTCCAGGGAGTCGGGTCGCGACATCGTTCGGTGTAGGACCTGTTCGGTCAGGCGTTGGCGCGAATGCCTTGGGACCGGGCATCGACGGTGGTGGTGGAGCGGGCCCAGACCGCAAACCAGATGTCCGCGTATTCCCGCACCAGCCCGTCAACGACGAAGGTTGCGCCAGCCTGCCGCATAAGACGGTTGCCGAAGCGGTCGGTCTTGGCCTCATCGATGTGCTCGATGCGTGCCTTGTCCCCCAGGTTGACGCGCGTGATGCCCACCTCGGCGAAAGTGCGGTCGTCGCCGAAGAGGCCCTCGATGCG
>JBMTAX010000176.1:0-6576 GCA_049429145.1 Myxococcota bacterium | reverse complement strand
ACCGCCTCGAAAGAGAGCAGCCGTCTTGTTTCTGCCCCCTGTGCATCCGCGCGGAGCGCGTCGACGAAGCGGCTGTAGTCGGCCACCGAGGTCTGGATCGAGCCCGCCAGGTTGGCTGCCCGAACGTACTGCATGTCAACGTCGAGCGGCTCGAGCATGAGGCGGGCGAAAAGCTGCTGCCAGCCCTCGCCGGAGATCTGCTCGAGCCAGGCGCCCGCGATAGTGAGATGGCTGCCGCCGTACTTGTAGGTCGTCCCCGGCGGGTGAGCGTTGCGGAGGCGGGTCGAGGCCGAGGTGTCGCTCGTCATGGCGGCCGCCGAATCGCGCAAAATCGTGCAAGCACAATCGCGCAGGCTCTCCTTCGTGTTGACGCACTCGTGGTCGGCGATCACCCCCGACGTGAACGAAAGCAGCTGACGCAAGGTGATGACGGTGACAGGGCCCGTCATGTCGCTGCACCCCAGCTCGGGCACGACGGCGCTGTCGAGGGCCGCCGCCACCGATGCCCACCGTCCCGCCTGCACGCCTTCATCCAGCGCGGCGAGGACCACCGTCGAGGTGACCCACTTGGTCGAGGACGCGATGCTGGTCACGAGCTGTACCGAGAAGTCGGGCTCGCCCCCTGGGCACCTTGAGCTCTGGCAGGTGCCCTCGGCTCGCCGGAACACCACGCGACCCTCGTCGTCGAGGATCTGCATCGCGAAACCGGCCAGGCCTTCCGCAAGTCGCTCGTCGAGATATGCGTCGAGGGCAGAGAAGTCTTGCCCCCCATCATAGAGCGCGCCCGGGTCCGTGTTGGAGTAGCTGGCTTCGTTACGGCATCCGAACAGAAGGCCCAGGGCTGCGACTGTGCAGAGCGACGCCGAGGAGAGAATCTGCTGCAGGTTCGCCATGGGTGACTCCACACGTCTCATTGCGCATGCTTCTGGCTCGCCGGCGCCACCGCGGTGCCCACGGCCTGTCTTCGCTGGCGCAGGGTACGATCGGATCGGCGTCTTCGGCCAAGGCCCGTTCCGTTACGACAGCTCGTGCGCCTGGCGCCCGGGGAGCGAAGCGGCGGCGGCGGCAAGTTCCTCCAGCATCTCCGAGAGGAGCGCTTTCGTAGTGCGGGGGCTCGCGAGGGTGCAGCGGAGCCACAGCTCGCCTTCGATGCGCACCTTTACGAGGTAAAAGCGTCCGCCCTCGACCACCATTCTGCGCACGGCCGCTTGCTGTCCACCGTCGAGGCCCCGCAGACGGAAGCACACGATATTGCACGATGGCTCGGTGAGCAGCTCGAAGCTCGGGTGGGCGCGCACGGCATCGGCGAGCGCAGTGGCGAGGTCACAGCAGCGGTCGACGTGCTCTTCGAAAAAGCGAGTCCCGTAGGCCTCGAGACACGCGTAGAGCTTGAGCGACATCGCGCGCTTGGTGCACTCCATGGTGCGGCGCCCGACATCGGCCCAACTCTCTTTGTCGTCGTCATGAAAGAGATAGGCGGCGCTCTGTGAGAACGCTCGCGCCCCCTTTTTGCCATCGCGGAAGAGCAGGGCAGTGAGCAAAGCAGGCATCGCGAGCATCTTGTGGGCATCCCACACCACCGAGTCGGCCCGCTCGATGCCTTTGAGGTGCTCTCGTCGTCTGCGCGACAGCACGAGCGAGGCGCCATGGGCACCGTCGACGTGAAACCACAGGTCATGCCTCGCACAGATGTCGGCCACCTCGTCGAGGGGGTCGATGGCACCAGCCGCGGTGGAGCCAGCGCTCGCCACCACGGCAATGGGCCGCTTGCCCTCTTTGCGGCAGGTGACGATGGCGCGCTCGAGGGCCTCTGGTGAGAGGCGCAGGCGGTCATCGACCTCCACGTCGACGATGCCTGCATCACCGAGGCCGAGGACCCGGACTGCTCGTGCGACCGAGTAATGGGCGGTGGCGGCGACCAGCACGACGAGTTGGGGGCCCGCGGCCAGACCTCGACGCCACACATCGAAGCCTGCTTTTTCCTGGCGGGCGGCGAGGAGGGCCGTCAGGTTTCCGAGGGATCCCCCCGACGTCAAAACGCCGCCGGCGTTCTCTGGCATGCCGAGGGAACGCCCGAGGTGCTGCAGCACCGCTTTCTCCATGGCGGTGCCTGCGGGGCCCATCTCGTAGATGGCCATGCCGTTGTTCGTGAGCGCTGCCACAAGATCGCACAGCGCGGCCCCGGGCAGCGGGGTTGCCACCTGGTGGCCGACGAAGCCCGGACTGTGCAGCGCAGTACTGTGTTCGAGGGCGCGGCGAATCGTAGGTACCAAGTCGCCATCACCCACCTCAGGGAAGGCAGACGGGAACAGCTCGCAGAGGGCATTGGGCCCCGTGCGGGGCAACACCGGTGGGTCGCTGCCTATGGCCGCGCTCTGCGCGAGATATTGCGTCATCAGCTCGACGACATTGTGGGCATCGGCGCGAAAGCGGTCTATCGCAAACAGGTCCCGGTCACTCATCGGCATCCGATGGCGCATTGCGGTCGGCCTCGCAAAGCCTGTGGTGCTCCTCGTCGCTGGAATCCATGCTACTCCCCAAGGCATGCGCGTCTTTTTGCTCTACGGCGTTCTCGGCCTTCTGAGCGGGTTCACCGCCTGCGATCCCGTGCCGGTCTTCACTGGTGACCAGGATTTCCCTCTCGCCGTCGGCATCGGTACCGGTCCCCTCACCGTCTACAATGCAGGCGACCCGTTGCCTCTCGAGCGAGGGTTCCAAGGTGGACAGCACATCAATGCGGTGCTGCAGAGTCCAGGCCTCGGAGAGCAGACGGGCGATAGCGTGCTCTGGCTTATCGACGAGCAGGAGCAGCTGCTCTTTCGGGCCGCACAGGCCCAGGTATCATTTGCTCCTGCCGTAGCTGCTGGCGCGAACGCGCCCGAGAACACCACGAGCGAAGCCTATGGGCGCCTGTTGATCGAATCGCCCGGGGATGTCCTCGGACGTGAACTCGAGCTGCGGGTGCACGTGGTGCTCTCCGACGGACGCACTGCGCAGGTTGCGCACAGAGGGCCAGTGGAGTGGCTCGCGGAGGATTACCGTGTGAAGACGACGGAGGGCCCTCCCGAGGACAACGATACCTGGGGGGAGCCAGCGCCGGATGCAGGGCTGTGAGCAGAACGGAGGGGGTTGCTCTCGCCAGGCTCCTCAGGCAGCCCCGTTCTCCAGAGCAGGGGATCTGATGAATCATCGACGCAGCGCCACCGCCCGCCAGATCGACGCGTATTTCGAGCCATTGTTGCTCGAGGTGACACGGCATCTGCACGGCGCGCGTGATCCCGAGGCGCACGAGCACAGCCGTGAGGAGCTCGCGCGACTGCTGACCACTCGCCTCGCCCTGCTGCCCATGGATTTCCGCGGTGCCGTGGTGGAGCGCCTCGTCACCCATGGACACCAGCTCCAAGCGGGGCCGAGCGCGACAGAGGAGCGCGATTGGCTGCTGCAGGGGCTCTCCACGGCCCTTATCTCTCTCGCCGTCCCTCCACAGCGTGGAATCCCTGCCAGGCTCAAGACATGGACCTGGCCCGTTGCCCGCGGAGCAACGTCTAGCGGGGCCGGGCAGGTCTATCGTCGATACGCGTTGCGCCGATTCCGCCCTCGCTGACCAGCGGTACGCCTGATTCGCGATCGTCTGCCAGAGCGGCCCGCCCCTGCCGGTGCCCCTCTCGGTCCCTATCCTGCAACAAGGACAATCAATCGAAGACTGCCCATGGCGCGCGGCGTGCCAGCGCATTGCCACGTCGTCGGGGAAGGGGGGAGCATGACGACGAGGGAGACTCGTTTGCAGGACGCCTATGCGCAGCGCGCCGGCGCGGCCTTGGCGTTTGGCCTCGCGGGCATCACCACCGGTGCCGCACTGATGTACATCTACGATCCTGCCAGTGGTCGACGACGGCGGGCCATCGCCAAAGACAAAGTGCGTCGCAAGGCGCACGATGTCACGAAGCTCGCCGAGAAAGCCGCGAAAGACGCACAGAAGCGTGCGCGAGGCGCCGTTGCAGAGGGACGTCAGCGCTTCAGTCGCGGCGAGGTCGTCGACGACGCAGTATTGCACGAGCGCGTCCGCGCGCAGCTGGGGCGAAGCTGCGCCCACCCCCGCGCGATCACCGTGCGCTGCGAGGGAGGTGTCGTCGAGCTGACGGGCCCATGCTTGAAGGACGAACACCACGATATCGTGCGCCGCGCAGCGAAGGTCCATGGTGTGCGAGAGGTGAAGGACCTGCTCGAGGTGCATCCGCTGCCTGACGTGCCCCAGCTCGAGGGTGCCCGCAAGCGCGGTGGACCTCGACAAGAATGGATGCAGCGCAACTGGACCCCGGCGCTGCGCGTCGCCAGCACCGGAGCAGGGATCTTGATGATGCTCATCGGGGCGATGCGACGTCGTGCGCTCAGCGGTGCCCTAGGTGCGGTAGGGGCAGGGCTATGCGCGCGGGCCATCTCCAATCGGCCGCTGCGCGAACTCGTAGCGGGGGCACGCATCGAGCTGCGCAAGTCGCTGTTCATCGATGCCCCCATCGGTGATGTGTACCGCTTCTTCGCGCGGCCCGAGAACCTGCCCCGCTTCATGGCCCACGTCGAGGACGTTCGTGCGCTCGAAGACGGTGGCTACCATTGGCAAGTCGAGGGGCCCGCCCGCACCCACTTCTCGTGGGATGCTTCCTTCGACGCGGTGGAGAATGCATCGGTTCGCTGGCGCAGCGTGCCGGGATCGATGGTCGCCAACGAAGGAGCGGTGCTCTTTGAGGAAGAGGGGCATGGCACGCGGGTGGTGATCAACCTTGTCTATCGTCCCCCCGGCGGCGCGCTTGGTCACTCTTTCGCGCGCGCGCTTGGCGCCGACCCGCGCGCCCGAATGGATGACGATCTCCTTCGCCTGAAGTCGCTCCTCGAGGAAGGGCGCGCCACCGGGAGGAGAGGAACCGTTACGCGCGAAGAGGTGGAGCGCGTGGAAGAGCCGCCATCTGCGGGTGACACTGGCGATGGAGCGGAAGCGGCGCGCTCTTGAACGATGGCCCTGGGCTTTGGGGGTGAGGCGCTCTCGGCAGGAGTTCTCGATGAAGGTCATCAGCTGGAACCTCGGCGAAGGGCTGCGCGCCGCAGGAGCCGCGGCGTTCGACGATGCACTCGTCGATGAGGACCGAGGCACCGCGGCGGCGCATTTCCTCGCTGACGAGCGCCCTGACATCGTTGCACTCCAGGGCTTGGTCGGCTGGACGGTCGAGAGTCTCCATGACCTCGCGCAGCTTGCCGAGCTGCCCCACCTTCGCCTCTTCGAGGCGGAAGGTGGAGAACTCCACCAAGCATTGCTCGCCCGCACCCCACTCCGCCATCCCATGAGGCTCAGCGAGCCACTTGGCGAGATGGGGGAGTGGTGGCAACGGCGCACCTTGCTACACGGCGCATTTGCCGCCGAGGTGCGCGGCCTTCACGTCGTCACCGTTCACCTTTCGTTGGCAAGTGCACTCTTGCGTCGACGAGAGGCGGAGTTCCTTGCTGCCAAGTTGCCGCGTCAGCGTGGCTTGGTACTCGGAACGCTCCACGCCATTCGCCGAGAAGAGCGCACCCATACCCTCGAACGCTGCTTGCCCGCCGATGCAACGGGTTGTTTTCCCCGAAGGGAGGACGTGTCGGCGGTGGAGCTTCTGCTCGGGGCAGGCTACGTCGATGCAGGGGAGGCGAGCGCACAAGGGAACACGGTCTGGCCCTGTCCCGAGCACGACGAGGATTTGCTCCTGCGGCTCGACTACGCGCTACACACCCCCGGTCTCGAGGTGACGAGCTTTGCCGTGCGCGACACCCTCGAGCTTCGCACTTGCTCCTACCACTTCCCCTTGGTGCTGCATCTCGACGGAAGTACGTAGTCGCGCCTGGGGCCTCCGCTAGCGGGGAATATCCGCCTCTTCGTGGGCCACCGGGAACCACAGCGGCGAGCGGTCATCGGGTGTGCCGTTGTAGTTCATGACGAGCTCTTCGCCCTCGAGGACCGGGCGCAGTGCGCGGAACTCGATAAGGCCATCAGAAAAGCGCTTCTGATAGCGCACGTTCGGCACATAGCTGTGGTTGTAGAGGCTGCCGGTGCCCAGGGCCACAGCGAAGCCGCTGGCGTCCTCCCACCAATCGAACACGTAGAACTCGAGCACGCTCCCCAGGATGCGTTCGGTCTGCTCAGGGGGAATGATGATGACCGGCGCGGTTTCGATCAGCTCACCCGCGTCGATGGGGCGAGCGGCGAAGACGCCGCGCCCTTTCCCGGGCACGAGACCTACTCGTACTGGCGACGGTCCAACGACGGGTTCAGGGGCCAGGGTGTTGAGGGTGCTGGCGAGGGTCGCCAGGGGAGCGAGGGCAGGGGAGTCCATCGAGGAGGGCACCGTTTTTCGCCGTCTGTCGCGGTCGGCGAGCACGAGGAAGTCGGCGCCGCGCAACGCCGGATACCCCTACGATCCGCGGGCCCCGCGGCTTCGTCAAAGGAGCTCCCTCCAGCTTCTTCAGGGTCGAGAATCCGCTCCCCCGGGTGCGCAAGCGCTCTACACTGGCGCCGTGAGCGCGCTACGAGACCTGCATCTCGGTCGTGGA
>JBMTAX010000175.1:0-6589 GCA_049429145.1 Myxococcota bacterium | reverse complement strand
TTGCCGCTTCAGGTCGTACCCGCAATCGAGACAGAAGTTGAAGCTGTCCGCATTCTCGCGACTGCAGTTCGGACATTTGGTCATCGTGACTACCTCACCTCATCGTCCACGGCGCGCAGCAACCCTTACTCTTGCATCATGGCTCGACCCTACGTACCCCGTCGAGGATTTAGCCTCGTCGCAGGCGGCGCGCAGCGTTCGGCATCCCGACCGCCTCATAGCAGCGCCCAAGAACGTCTTGCGCGAGTGCCCGTGCGCGACCGGCTGATGTCTGCAACAGCTCCTCAGCGTCTACGTGATGGGGCCCTCCGGGTAGGAAGGTTCGATACCGTTCTCTCGCAGCCCCGAAGCGCTCGTCCATCTTCGCCATGAGTGCCTTCTTGAGGTCACCGTAGCCCGGTGCGCCAGAGCCGCCGGCCGTCAGCCTGGCACGCCAGTCCTTGCTCTCGTCGGGCGAGAGGAACAACTCAAGCAGCAAGAACGCGTTCACCGTGTCGGGGTCCTTCGGCTCCTCGGGAAGGCGTGAGTCGGTCACAATGGCGTTCACCGCCTTCTTGAGCGCCTTGCCCTCCTCGAAAATCCAGATCGTGTTGTCATAGCTCTTCGACATTTTCTCCCCGTCGGTCCCCGGGACCTTGGGCGTCGTCGACAGTTGCCACTCCGGTCGCCGGAGCAGGGGGCGTTCGGCCGTACCCCAGCGCGTGTTGAAATGACCCGCCATGTCTTGGGTCATCTCTATGTGCTGCACTTGGTCCTTCCCCACCGGAACGACGTCGGCATCGTAAATCAGGATGTCTGCAGCCATCGGCACCGGGTAGGTAAACAACCCCACACTCGCTGGGATGCCACGTGCCGTCTTGTCTTTGTACGAGTGCGCCCGCTCGAGCAGTCCCATGCCCGTGCAAGTCGACAGCAGCCACGTGAGCTCCGTGACCTCAGGGATGTCACTCTGGCGGAAGAAATGACAACGGCTCGTATCAAGGCCGAGGGCGAGGTAGCTCGCGGCAACGTCTTGCACATGCGTGCGCACGAGAGCAGCGTCGGTGACGGTGGTGAGCGCGTGGAGGTCGGCGATGAAGAACAACGCATCATCTCCCCCAGGGGCCGCTCGCTGGGCCGCCTCGAGGTGTTGCACCATGGCACCAAAGTAGTTTCCGAGGTGCGGGCGCCCCGAGGGTTGAATGCCAGAGAGATAGCGCGGCATAAGGCCTCCGTCGGGAGGATGCCGCGGGCACATAGCAACCCCGTCGACGCACCACTTCCCGTAAGGCCTCGGCTAATACACGACCGTACCGCTGTGGGGGAGCACCGAAACAGTCCCTTGTGCACCGCCCCCATTGTCTTGCGTGGGCGAGGGCTCTTCCTCGACGTCGAGGGGCATCGGGTTCGGTGCGTAATCGTCTGGCACCGTCCACGTGTCCGTGGGGAGAGGTCCGTCCGTCCCCCGCAGCGCTGGGAGAAGTTGCAGCGTGACCTCCTCGGGGTAGCGCCGCAGGAAGAACAGTCCAGCAAGAGTGGGGCTGGTGGCGATGGCCCAGGTCGCACACACGAAGGGACCGACGAGAGGAATGACAAGGGTGGGCACCGCGAGGAATGGCGTCACAGCGAGCAGCGCGGGCCATGGAAACCACTCCGTGCGTTCCACAACGGTTTCCGCCACGAGTACCTGGTCTTGCTCGGCGCGGACCCGCAGCTGCCCGGTGGAGCCTGCGAAGCGCTGCACCACCAGCGGCGCGGTTCCCGCGTACTCCCCGTCGACGTACACCGTCGCCCCCTGGGGCTCAGTACGAACGACAGTCTGGTGCACACAGCCCATGGTGGAGAGCATGGTCATCAGAAGCCAGAGCGACGCAGGCCGACAGGGACGTCTGCCAACCCTGTCACTTGGTGAGGGCGCGCGGCTACCATCGCGGGGAGAACTCCGGCTGCTGGTCTCGACGCGGCTTGCGACCACCATACCTCCCCTATATCGAACCTCAGGACCGCAGCGAAAGGTGCGACAAAGTGGGTTGGCTCCAAAATGCGACACGACCGATCCTGGGTGCGCTGACGAGTGGGGTGTTGCTCGGGCTCAGCCAACCTGTGCTTATCGCGGGTCTGTCGGAGCGGCCCCTGGACCCCACCGGTCTTAGTGGACTCCTCAGCTTGATCGCGTTCGTACCCCTCCTCGTCACCATCGACGCATTGCGGGTACGCTCCGCCTACTGGACCGCGTTCCTCTCCCTCTTCACGGGCATGTCCATCATCCTCTACTGGCTCGTGATCGCGATGACGGTGTTCGGGAGGCTGCCTCTTCTCGTAAGTATCCTCGCCCTGTCTCTGCTGACCGCTACCATCGCATTTTGGATGTCGACGTCGTTCGCCGTCAGTCGCCTGCTCGTTCGGCGCTTTCGTCTGCCCCTCTGGCTCGTATTTCCGTCCATGCTCGCCGCCTCCGAGTTGCTGCGGAACTACGGCCCCATTGGTGGGTTTCCCTGGGGGACGCCCTCCCAGGCCCTGGCCTCGGTGCCGCTCTTGCTCCAGGGCGCATCGCTCGTCGGGGGCATCGGGCTCACGGTGTGGGTGGGGCTCGTCAACGCCTGTCTTGCCGAGCTCGTGCTGTCGTGGCGCGATCATGCACGTCTGGTCCGCGCCCCGCTTATCGCCCTCGTCGTCACCACGCTGCCGCTGCTTGCATGGGGCAGCTATCGCCTTCATCAAGCGCCCGATGCGCGACGCACGGTGAAGGTGGCCCTGCTGCAGGGCAATATCGAGCAGGGCATCAAGAACAGCGCCGCCCAAAACGCCACGTACATCGAACAGCGCTACCATGAACTGCAAGCGGAAGCGCTCGACCAGGGGGCTGAAGTGGTGGTGTGGCCCGAGGCGGCCCTCCCCATGTCGGTGCGATTGCCGCTCGACCACCTGCGCAGCAGCGGGGTCGTTCCACGGGGAGGCGACCTGGGCGACGCAGGACCACCGGCGGCCGTGCTCGGTGCGGTCGCCTTCGAGAAGATCCCCGGTGCTCCAAGCGGCCAACGAGGCAGCTATCGCCATTACAACACGGCGCTCGTGACGGGGGCTGACCTGACGGTGCTTGGTCGCTTCGACAAGCGTCACCTCGTTCCCTTCGGCGAATACGTACCGTGGCCTCTCGCGGCCATCGTGCGACAGATCGTCCCCGGCGTGGGGACCACTCCCGGGGCACCGTGGCAGAGCCTTGATCTTCCGATCGGGGACGGCTCGGTGCGGGTCGGCGTCACCATCTGCTACGAGGGTATCTTCCCCGAGATCACACGCGCCTTCGTCGATGACGGAGCCGAGTTGATGTTCAACGTCACCAACGATGCTTGGTACGGAGTGTCATCGGCGCCGGTGCAGCATTTGGCGTTCTATGCCATGCGCGCGGCGGAGACCGGGCGCGCCGTCGCCCGAGCGTCGAACACAGGGATCAGTGCTGTCATCGATACCCGCGGTCGGCTGCTCGCCCAAACCGAACTCTACGAGACCACGACTCTCCTCGCGGAGGTACCGGTGAGCACCGAGCGTACGCCCTACGTTCTCCTGCGGGAGTGGGTTGCGCTTCCGGCGACAGTGCTCGGCATAGCCCTGTGGATCTATGCACTGCTCGGGGCTGGATTCTGGCAGCGTCAGCGAGGTGCCGTGGAGTGGGTGACCGGCGCCGTTGGCATCGCGCTGGCGGTGTTCGCCGTGTTGACCTACTTCGGGATGCCCTCCCTCTACGGCGACGAGGGAGCTGCGAATCGTGCCAGCGTCGGTTGCGCGGGGTCGTTATTGGTCGGGATTGGAGCGTGGTCTGGTCGCCCTTGGGGCCGCACCGCCCAGCTGTGGGTGGGGGGACTTAGCGCGTCGCTGTGCGGCTTGGGTGCGCTCAGTGGTTCCCTGGGTGCGGGCATCGTGGCACTGCTCGGATTGAGCATTGCGGTCCTCGCATGGCGGCGAAAGCATGCCTATGTTCGACCCGCAGACCCCGAGCGTCTCTTCGAGGACTTCACCGAACGGCACCTGTCATGACCGATGCGATCCAGAACCTGCTGATGGAGCTCCAACGACACCTCGCTGAGCTGCGCGAGCGTATCGAGTCGTTGCGTGTGCCTCTCTCGATCGACCGAAAGCGCGCGCGCGTCGTCGAACTCGACGAGCGAGTACAATCCCCCGGCTTTTGGGACGACCAGGACGAGGCCAGCCGGCTGCAGAGGGAGAGGGGCTCTTTGGCTGCCGAGGTCGAGACCTTCGATCGGACGTCCCAAGACGTCAGCGATAGTCTCGAGCTCCTCGAGTTGGCGGGTGAGGACGAGCACGCCATTCGTGACATCAAGGTCGACGTCGACCGGCTCGAGGGCATCGTCGCTCGAATGGAATTCGCCCGTATGCTGAGCGGGCCGAACGACAAGAACAACGCGATCCTCTCCATCAATACCGGTCAAGGCGGCGTCGACGCAGCTGACTTCGCTGAGATGCTTCTGCGCATGTACAAGCGCTACGCCGAGCGTCGAGGCTGGGAGGTTGAGCTGATGGACCTGCAGCCTGCCGAAGAGGCAGGCATCAAGAGCGCCACCATCAACGTCACGGGAGAGTTTGCCTACGGCTACTTGAAAGCGGAGGTCGGGGTACATCGCCTCGTGCGCATCTCTCCGTTTGATGCCAACGCGCGTCGGCAAACCTCCTTCGCCGCGGTCTGGGTCATCCCCGAGATCGACGACGACATCGAGATCGACATCAAGCCCGACGACCTGCGCGTCGACACCCTGCGCTCCGGCGGGGCCGGTGGGCAGCACGTGAACAAGACGGAGTCGGCGGTACGCTTGACGCACCTTCCCACCGGCATCGTCGTCTTGTGCCAGCAGGAGCGCAGCCAACAGAAGAATCGATCGATGGCGATGAAACTGCTGCGAGCCAAGTTGTGGGACTACGAGATGAAAAAGCGTCTCGCGGAGAAAGACAAGGCTGAGGCGGCGAAGATGGAAGCAAGCTTCGGGTCTCAAATCCGCAACTATGTCCTCGCGCCCTATCGCCTCGCGAAGGACCTTCGCTCCGGGCACGAGACCGGTAACGTCGATGCTGTGCTCGACGGCGACCTGCAAGCGTTCATCGAAGCCTATCTCCTTGCCAACGCGAGTACTGGAACTGGTACCGGCGCCGCGTAGCGACAATAGCTGAGGAGCTGCGTCGCGGCGCGCTAAGGCGCGGAGCCGGCGGAGAGCTCTATCCGCATCACTTGCGCTCCGAGCAGCAGCGTGTCGCCGTGTTGCAGTCGATAGGGTGAGTATACGCGCACGAAAGTACCATTGCGGCTGCCGAGGTCTTCCAGAAAGAGGTTGCCGTCGTCGGCACGGCCCACCTGTGCATGTCGCGTCGACAGGTACCCATCGCTCGGATAGTTCAGATCACAGCCGCTGCGACCGATGGTCAGCAGTCGTTGCGAACGGAGGTAGCGCTCCTCGTGCTGGGGGAGCGTGCTGATCCGTCGTAGATGCAGTTGTGCGGCGACCTGCGGGCTGCCGCAAAACTCCGTCTCATCCTCTTCTCGGCGATGCAGCTGCTCGCGCATATCGAGACCGACCATCCCGAAGCGTTGGCTCCCGCAAACGAACTCTGCTCCGTCGGTGATCGACGTGCGGCTTCGCAACTGCAGGAACACACCGTTTCCGCTCTGCTCCGGCGCGAGCCACAGTTCATCTCCGCGAAACTCTAGCTGGCAATGCTTGTCAGCAAGGTACTCATCGTCGGGGAAGATCACCGCGCCTTGGTTGCGGCCGATAACTGTCTTTGAGGCTTGTAGTCGCCATTGCGTACCGAAGTTGGTGCTTCCTCGAATCAGCAAGAGGCGCGCGTAGCGTGCGATGGAGGCTGCCCCGAAAAACATTGTCGCGGTGGGGGCGGCTGTGGGGACGGCTCCTGCCCGTGGCATGAAGAGAGTGGCGGTGGGTGATCCGGCCTGTGGTGGTGCGTCCTGCGTCGTGGGCGCCTCCACGTGGGGGAGAGCCGCCATTGCCGGCAGAGTCGCAGCACGTGTCACGGGTGCGTTGGCAGCCAGCACCTGCACCTTCGCACCACAGAGACGACAGAAGCGATCATCGACATCCGTGGGCTGTCTGCACGACCAGCACTGCAGGGCCGCAGCAGGGGCCGAGGACGGCGACGGGAGTACCGCTTCGGTGACCTCCGGAATTCGCTCCACCGAGGTGAGGGGTACTGGGGCGGGCGCAGCAGGGGAGCAGGCGGCTGGGCTAGGCGCGTCCGATGCTTCGATGAGGACATGAGGGGTCGGCAGCGGCGTGGGAGTCCCGAGCAAGATGCCGCAGCTCGTGCAGGAGAGCGCCCCAGGGTCGTTGTAGGAGTCGCACCTGGCACAGACGAGCCCCATCATCAGGGACAGCACATCACCGTCGTCAACCGCCTGCACGGAGACATCGAGGGCCGCCCCGCATCGCTCACAGTAAGGACCGGGCTGGACATGCCCACAGCTCTGGCACTGTGCCACGACGTGCCTCCCGCTTGGCGGTGAACTCCTCGCCCACCTTGTGCCGGCGTTCACCATGTGCGAGCCCCTCCTGCTCGTCAAGTGATGCGAACCGCGTCTCCTCTC
>JBMTAX010000174.1:0-6608 GCA_049429145.1 Myxococcota bacterium | reverse complement strand
CCCGCGACTATCGAGAACAGATTTCCGGCTGCCGTCCAGCCGCCCTCTGCCGCCAAATCTTTCGTCGCGGAGCTGCGTCATCACCTCTTCTACGACGCCATGGGGATAGAGCTGCTCGAGGCGCAAGCGCCCCACCACCTCCTCGGCGTGATAACCGAAGATTTGCTCGGCACCCTTATTAAAGAGCATGACATTGCCCGACATATCTGCAGCGACAATGGCGTCTACCGAGTTGTCGATCAGGTTCTCGAGAAACTCTTTGGTAGTGCGGAGCTCTAACTCCATCTCCCGGGTCTCGGTGACGTCGCGGAATGACAGGACAATGAGGCCCGTATCCTGCCCGACGCCGCCAGCAGAGAGCCAGAATATGCGTTCGCTACCGTCGCCGTGCTGGATATAGAGGTCGAAGGAGCGACGGAAACGACCCTCGCGCACCTGCTCGATGATGCGCTCCCACATGTTGGTCGATTCCCCCACCATGAGGGAAGCAAACCGGACGCCGCGCAGTTCCTCTTGCTGGCGTCCGATGGCGCGTCGTCCCTCACGATTGACGTAGAGTATCGCCCCATCGCTATCGACAATGGCCATCCCATCGGCCGCATATTCAAAGAAATCCTCGTACCGCTTCAGCGCCTCCATCTGTCGCTCTGCGACGAGGCGCATGGAGTTCATTCTCTCATGCTGATCGCGCACCGAATCGAAGAGTCGAGCGTTGCGGACGGCTACCGCACAGGCGCTTGCGACGGTCTGACCGTAGCGCTTCTCCCGCTCCGTCAAAGTTCGCCCCCCGATCGAAGACCGGAGGAAGAGAACGCCGGTGACCCGCTCCTCGAAGATGATGGGGAAGAGTGCCGCGAGTCGCACTCCCGACGCCCGCATCTTCTCTACGAGCGGGAGCAGCTCCACCTCTGACACACTCTCGTCGACATAAACAGGCCGACCGGTCTCGATGCAGCGCTGCATCTCGGGGTAATTCGATACCGCGATGCGGAGGTCTCGCACCGTCCGATCCTCGCTCGCCGCAACCATCAGCGCCCCTTGGCCCTCCGGGTCAAGCAAGACGATAGAGCAACGCTCGAACTCGATGACTTCCGCCAAAAGGCGGCTCACGGTATGCAAGATCAGGTTGAGGTCGAGCGAGCTCGCCAGTGTCTGACTCAGCTGCAGCAACGATGAGAGGTCGCTGCGTTGCTGATGGCTTTCCCGCGTCGCGCGACACGCTGCGAGGTTTCGCCTCGCCCGGACCACCACCTCTGCGGGATTGTCGAGATGATAGACGAAGTCATCGTACCCGGAGGTGAGTTCCTCCAGGTTGGCAGATGGGTCCACCTCGCCGAGAAGTGCCACCACCCGCAACGAGTTGTCCGCCCTATGGGCACGCAGCAGCTCCGACGCCGCACTGCCCGAAAGCTCTAACAACGCAGGGTCGACCAAGGCCACGTGCGGGTAAATGGCACGCACGAGTTCGGTGAGTTCCCCGGCGGAATGGGTTTCCATCGCGGCCCAACCGTCATTCGCAAAGAGGGCCACCAGCGCTTCCCGAAACCAGCGCTCACGGTGGGCGATGATCACCGTCGGGGTATGGCCTGCGCCAGCGAGAAAGCGCACTTTGCGGACCAGCTCCGGGGACGTGCTTTCGCTCTTGTCGTCGAAGCCCGCGGCGATCTCCTCGATGCTCTCCTCATCGGCGCTCGTCATGCCAGGCCCTTCCCTCCGCGCGAGGTCTCTCTTTCACGAAACCCATGGGCGAGGGGAGAGTCTGTCGTGTGCAGCGGCCGTCGGAGTGACCCTTCGGTGCGCCCCGGTCCGCTTCCCCCGTCATCTTCGCTCCTCGACACGCTGGGGGTCTTATCGCGATGCGCGCTCGGGGTCACGCTTCTGCGCCACGCCGGCCCATGTGGGCCCGAGCGTCCCGCTTCTCCCCTGGCTGCCACAGAAACGCCGACTCGAGGGGCACGCGGCGTTGCGTCCGCGACGCAGTGGAGCAGCATACCTCACGCCCCGGGTGCGGAACGGCTATAGTCGAGCGGAGGAGGTCCGACGCCCTTGCCTGAGCCCTTTGTCTTGGTTGCGCTGGCTGATGAGCCCTCGGCACCCGGGGTACAGACGCTTCTGCAACGCAGACGCCCCCCCCTGCGAATTGGATACGCTCGTGACGAGGAGGAGGTGCTTCGCCGGGCAGTGGACCGCCCCGCCCTCATCGTTCTCTCACAGGACGTGCTCAACGATGATTATGAGGGATTTCTGCGTTCCCTGGCGCAGATTCGCTCCTTGCGTCACTGCGTGGTTTTGTTTCACGACCCAGCGGACCCAAGGAGAGCCCACCTCGCAAACCTGGGGGTCCAAGACTATGTGGTTCCGCCTGGTGCGGAGGTTGACCCCAAATCTTTTCTCGCCTTGCTCGAGAATGCACTAAGCCACGACTCGCTGGAAGAACAGCTCGCTGCCACACGAAGGCAGGTGCACACCATTATCGATCGAAGTAATGATGGTGTGTATATTTTGAGGGGAGGGCATTTTGCGTATGTTAACGCCCGCTTCGCCGAGATGGTGGGCTTCGCGGTCGATGATCTCCTCTCCAACCGCTTCTCATTGGAGTCCATCGTCGCACTAGACTCTCGAGACATTCTGAGGGAGCGACAGCGGCGCATCCAACAAGGTCTCCCGCTGGAGCCCCGCTACGAGTTTCTCGCCCAGCGTCGAGATAAAAGCACCTTCGATGCCATGGTAAGTGTGTCCTACATCGAGATAGACGGGGCGCCAGCCACCCTCGGTATTATGCAAGACATCACCGAGCGGAAGCGCTTTGAGCGAGAGTTGGTGCGCCGCAACCACGAGCTCGCGCTGCTCCACGAGCTCACCGCCAGCATCAACCGGACCGTAAACATCAATGACACGCTCGACGTGGCGTGCAGACGACTGCGAGAACTTCTGTCGTTTGCGGCTGTGGCGGTGACCCTCATTGAGGAGACCGGCACACAATTGGAGCTGAAGTTCGCCGACGGCCTACCGCCAATGCTCGTGGATGCGATGGGCACAGGCGCTGCCGACCCTCACAGCCTCCTGGCCCATGTTGTGCGCACGGGGGAGGTCGAGCTCGTTCACAGCCTGCGCGACGATCCGAGATTGGTGGTGGACCAGCTCCGGAGTGCGCCATTCGGTGGCGGCGTATTCGTGCCCCTCGAGGCAAATGGACGGACCATTGGGGTGGTCTGTTTCTTTACCCACGAAGGTCACCCTCCCCGGGAGCGAGACGCCGGATTTCTCCGCTCCATTGGGTCCTTGCTGGGTACAGCCATCGAAAAGGCAGCGCTACTCGATGCAGAGCGGGCTGCGGTCCGCCGACTCGAAACAGTGGATGACATCGCCCTCGCCGTCTCGTCGAGCCTCGATGTCGGCAAGGTCGCCACGGAGCTCATTCACCATTTGACGCAAGCGTTCGCAGCCAGCCGCGTACTGATCGCGCGCTACGACCCGGGCCAAGGCCAATTCGTCACCTTGCCGTCACACGGAAGTGGGCCGCAGGAGGAGCCTTTGGTGTTTGGCACACGCGAGTGCCTGATGGGGATGGCACTGCAGAGTCCGGTGCCTGTCCAGCTGTTCTCGACGGGTACGCACCGGACTGCGGGGCAGTCCCCCCCTTATGACGAGAAGCTATTCCGGGAGGGATTTGGCTCTACCGCTGCGCTGCGAATCGTTGCAGGCGATGCCATCATCGGGGCGATCCACCTCACAAGGCTAGCGCCCACCCCGCTCTCGGCCGAAGACCTCGTCATGCTGCAATGTGTCGCGCCCCATGTGGCCGTCGCTATTCAAAATGCAGAGCTTTTTACGGCCCGAGCACAAGCCCTCTCAGCCTTACAAGGGGCACAAGAAAAGCTGCTTCATGCGGAAAGGATGAATGCACTAGGCGAACTTGCCGCAGGGGTCGCCCATGATTTCAACAACGTACTCGGCGCCATTCTGGGCCGAGCGCAGCTCTTGAAGGACGGACTCGTAGGGACTGCATTCCTAAAGCATGCCGTCATTATCGAGAAAGCTGCTCTGGACGGGGCCGAGACAGTGCGTCGAATCCGAGAAATCGGTCGGGCTGACACTACCGCTGATTTTGTACCGGTAGACGTAGGGGAGATCCTCCGGGACGTCGTGGATTTCACCACACCCCGCTGGCGAGACCTGCCGATGCGCGAAGGGCGTGAAATCGTTCTCAGATTGGATCTCGCGGAACAGGAGCCATTCGTTGTGGAAGGAAATCCCCATGAGTTGAGGGAAGTCCTCGTCAACCTGGTTCACAATGCGGTGGACGCCATGCCGACCGGCGGTTCCCTGACGCTTTCGGCCCGCTTCAATGATGATGACACGGCTGGACAATGTGAAATTTGCATCAGGGACACCGGCACGGGAATCCCCGAGCACGTGGTCAGTCGTATCTTTGATCCATTTTTCACCACCAAGGGAAACCAGGGCACGGGTCTCGGTTTGAGCGTGAGCTACCGCATCATCCAGCGCCACCGAGGAGAGTTCGAGGTCGTATCGAGCCCCGAGGGCATGAGTCACGGAACCACTTTCACCATTCGACTGCCTTGCACAAAGAGAGAAATGGACGGGGGCCCCACGCTGGAGGCGCCCGCAAGTGAGGTCCCATCTTCCCCCTTACCAAGCGGACGCGCTCGGATCCTCGTCATCGACGACGAGGAAAATATTCGGGAGATCCTCCGAGATATTCTGGAGACCGCAGAGCATGAAGTAGTTACAGCGGAGAATGGGACAGAAGGCCTCGCATCGCTGGACCGGGGAGGATTCGACCTCGTCATCACAGACTTGAGTCTGCCGGGAATGACCGGTTACGAAGTCGCCTCCCTCGTCAAACGAAGAGCGTCCAATGTCATGGTGGCGCTGGTTACCGGCTGGGGCGCAAATCTCGACGAGGTACAAGCTCGCACCCATGGCGTTGACTTGATGCTGGGAAAGCCGTTTCGCTTCGAGCAGGTGCTTCTGTTGGTCGAAGACGCTTTGCGTCTCAAGCAGCGTGCCTCGGGGGGACTCCCCAGCCACGCGCGCAGCTGACGGGGTGAGGCAAAATCGTAAGGATCTATTGCCAGACCCCCTCCCCCTTCGAGCAGAGCTCGTCCGGGCCCGGACACCGAAAAATGTAGGCCCGGCAAGAACCTGCTGATGCGAATTTTTGCCTCGGCCTGCTCAACCCAGGTAAGTCCGATTGGCAGCGGATCGACCTGCCTCTTGCCAGCGGGTCATCCTCAGACACCACCGCCACTACACGAGGGCTACGCGACGTGGTAAGGGGCGACATGTCGGCACTCCCACCTTCCTCTCCATTCCCACTCTTTGGCCAGTGGTTCTCCGACGCCTCCCAGGCGGGACTACGGGAACCAACGGCCATGACAATCGCCACCGTCGATGACGAGGGTCAACCCTCGGTCAGGGTCGTCTTGCTCAAGAGCTGGGATGAGCGCGGGTTTGTTTTCTTTACTAACCTCGAGAGCCGGAAAGGTCGCGACCTCGAGCAAAACCAGCGAGTGGCGCTGTGCTTTCACTGGGACCCGCTCAAGCGTCAGGTACGGGTGCGGGGTCATGTGGAGCCGGTAACAGAGGAAGAAGCTGACGCCTATTTTCACTCCCGTCCTCGGGAGAGTCAGTTGGGAGCCTGGACCTCGCTACAATCTGCAGTGCTACGAGACCGCGCAGAGCTCGAGGAGCGCTACGCGCTCTTTCAGCAGCGCTATCCGGGCCCGATTCCTCGACCACCCCATTGGTCGGGCCTTCGCGTAGTGCCGCAGGATATCGAATTCTGGAGGGAAGGGGATTTCCGCCTGCATCATCGCGACCTGTACTCGCGATTCGAGGATGAGTGGCGCCACCAGCTTCTCTATCCTTGATTGGCTGAGATTTCTCCGGACTCCATGCAGGACGAGGCCAACCACGGTGTGAGTAACGGGAGAGATCCTACGCTCCGCAGAGGTCCTGGGGTCGGCCTCTGCACGTCAAGACTCGGTCATGATTGGGCCGTCACTCCATAGCAAGCTTCGATGCGCAGGAATGAATCCGCCGCGCCGCTCGTCTCGCCCTTGGAGCAGGGTTTTTGGGTCCTCAAAAAGCTGCTTGACGAGTCCGGTTTGCCCACGATCCACCAGCAATCGGCATTCGGTAGTGGGAAACCCTGTCATCATTTCATAATCCGTGTCGCTATCACCCGCGACAAACACGGGTGCGCCGGAAAGAAACTTCTCCACGATCTGCTGCTTTCCTCTTCGATAGGTGATGGGATAGTGCGCTTCGCTCTGAAGCTCCGACCCTAAGATGCCGTGCCGTAGCGTGAGACGCATCCCGAAGATGTGTGCAGGGTCGACCGGATAGTCCAACGCGCGAACTGCACCCTCCACGAGGTGTTGTTCAGACGCGCTAATGATGCACACCGTCATTCCGATAGTGCGCATGGCACGCATGAGTTCGCGCATCTCGTCCAGTGGGTAGAGCCCCGTGGCAAATGTGGCGACTCTTCCCTCGCAGTTCCCCGTCGTCACTGGCCATTGAACGCGGCCTGGCTCCTCCCGGATCGCCTCCCTCACGGTAGACACAGCATGGCGCCG
>JBMTAX010000173.1:0-6612 GCA_049429145.1 Myxococcota bacterium | reverse complement strand
GGTTGGCGAGCACACCCCCGGGGCTCACCTCTCCAAACAGGTGGGCAGAGATCGGCAACGTAAAGGCACCCGCCCCGAGCGTAGCCAAAGCAGCGCGCAGGAAGGCGGCCCTGTGCCGCTGCCATGAGGAGTGGGTTCGTGTTTCCTCTGCATCCCTTGCCGAGGGAGTCACCCCCGCAAAGAGACCGACCACCGCCGCGTAGGAGAGCAGGAAACTCGGGTCGAGCACCACAGGAGGATGGACGAGCACCGTGCACAACCCAGCGACCCCGAGCGCATCGAGACCGCGAAGGCGTGGCGCTGACAGCGACTCGGCCGACAACATCGCGGTGCTCATGGCGGCAGCGCGGACTGCCGAGGGGGGCGCACCACAAAGCCCGATAAAGCACCACACGCCTATCACCGCGAGCAGCGCTGCGCCCCGACGAGCCAGCCCCCGCGCAGCGACAGCGGGGATACAAAGCAATACCCAAAGCCCAGCACGCACGAGCACAAGTGCGAGCAGGCTGACCTGCAGACCACTTACGGCGAGGAGGTGTCCCGCACCGACGCGCCGGTAGAGTTCGAGCTGTTCCTCGTCAAATAACGAGGTATCGCCGATGAGTAGCGCGAGCACGACCCCCGCCTCGGTGGGGGTCAACAGGCCCATGAGCTGCCGGCGCAGGGCAAGCCTTGTCTGCGCGAAGAGCGCCATCTCCGCTCCAGGCTCGACCACCATGGCGTCGTCTGCCTGCCACACGGTGAGGCGAGCGTGCCGGTTGCGAGCGAGCCCGAAACGGGCGGAATCGAACTGCCCAGGAAAATCCGCCGGGTCGAAGGCACGCAGGCGCCCCCGCACCCGAACCCTGTCCCCCGGTCGGACGACGAGCCGGTGGAGGCGAGCCGGAAGCGAGACTTGTACGTTCGCCGACGCTGGCCGCGCCGTTTGCTCCCACAGAAGGCCTGAGGCGCGAAGCTCCAGTCGACGGCCTCCAGCGCGGGTATCGGACACGTCGGCGACCAGGCCCTCTACGACCACGCGCTCACCGATCGGGAGTTGCGCGACGTCGGCCTCGTACCGGGAAGCCGCCAACGCCGCAGCGCTCGCGCCAACGGCAAAGGCAGACAGCAAGAGAAGCAAGGTGCGCGGCGCCCGCGGCAGCCTCCACGCGACCAACATCGCCCCACCCACCACTGAGAGGCCAAGACCAGGTGGCAAGGCGACCACAAAGCCGACCAGCGCTCCCGTGAAGACGAGAGCGAACAATGCGACTACGGGTTTCATCGGAACGCTAGCGGCTTGGGCCAGTGACGGAGGAGACGGGGGCGGTGGGTTGGCGCTTCAGCACGTACATGCGCACCTTCCCCTCGACCTCATACACGTTGATGCCTGCCCACTCGGCGCTCGGGTTCGAGTTCTCGATGTGGACGTACTTCACCGCAGGCAGGTTGACCTCGGCGTGGAAGCGAACGGCTTTCCAGCCTTTGAACTGCTTCTTGAAGTGCTCAAGGGTCTTCCCGTAATCGCGGGGAGATTGATAGCGGTCGTCGTCGAGCTTCTTGGACCAGGGCAAGAGTTCGACACCGTAGGGCTTCGGGGTCTCTGCACGGGCGGCGCCCCCCGAGAGCACGACGGTCAATGCACCAGCCAGCAACAAGGGATGGGATTTCTTCCGGTCAACACTCATGACGATCTCCACTCCGCGCAGCACTCGTTGTCGACCAGGCCCGCGTACACGTCAAGCCGATCTCCGCCTGACGAATTGGTGTGACCCATGTTTCTTTCACCCCCGAGCTGCTCGATTGTCGTCGAAGATGTGGAGTTCCCCTTGGGCAGTCCGGCCGTCGCTGCGGGCACCAGACTCGGGCCCGCGCTCGCTCACGGGCGCATCCTCCGCCTCCCGGCGGGCGTGCTATGTCGAAGGAGATTCGGTGGCGAATGGTGCGGCCACAGCAGCGATCGTGCAGACGCTTCAGGAGGGGAAGATGCCAGAGCTCATCCTATTCAACGGCGAGACCCCCGTCCTCCGCTGCCCCCTCCTCGGTCAACACGTCGCCATCGGGCGTAGCCCAGCGAACGACATCTCCCTACCCGACGAAGACGCGCCTCCGCTGCTGTGCAGCCTGGAGCCGGGTCCAGGGGGCTCCTACCGTGTGCTCGCACGCGGGGGACGTCCAGTTCACGTCAACAATGAGCCCACGCAGGATCACATCCTGCGTGCAGGCGACCGCATCCGCCTCGGTCACCTGGTGGGTCGTTATGATCCGAGCGCTCCGGTCGACGAGAAGGCAGCGCCGCGGGCCCAGCAACGGACGGGGATCCTGCGGACCAATGGCGATGGCAGCCTGTCGCGCACTGATCTGCGCCTGCGCCTGCCCACCGAACACGGAGGTGCCGTCGTCGTCATTCCCGAAGGAGGCCTGAGCATCGGCGCGCACGAAGACAATGACCTCGTGCTGCGCGACGATTTCCTCTCGACCTTCCACGCCCAGGTCTTCCTTCGAGGGGAACGCCTCTTCGTCCGCGATCTCGACTCCACCAACGGGACGTTCGTCGGGGGTGTGCGTGTGATTGAAGCGGAGATCCGCCTCGGCGTCGGCCTTCGTCTTGGCCGCATCGAGTTGAGCGTCGAGACTGTCACGGCGCCTGAGCCCGTCGCAGGTCCCGAGGGCAAAGGGCCATGGCGCTGTGGCGGGCTGGTCACCTGTGATGACGAAATGGCGCGGTTGTTTCGCCTTGTCGAAAAAGTCGCGAGCCACGACGCCACGGTATGCGTGTTTGGCGAAACCGGGACAGGCAAGGAGTTGGTCGCAAGAGCGTTGCACGACCTCGGCGGGCGCGCGCGAGGACCTTTCATCGCACTGAACTGCGCGGCGTTGCCAGCAAACCTCATCGAGGCAGAGCTCTTTGGCCACGAGAAGGGTGCATTTACCGGCGCCGACCGTGCTCGTGCCGGCGCCTTCGAACTCGCTGACGGGGGCACCCTGTTCCTCGACGAGATTGGGGAGCTGCCCCTTGAAATGCAGGGGAAGCTGTTGCGTGTCCTCGAAGAGCGGCGTGTGCGAAGAATCGGCGGGAGAAGCGACCTCGCGGTCGACGTGCGTGTCGTGGCGGCCACCCACCGGGACTTGGTAGAGCACGCGCAGCGAGGCGCGTTCCGAGAAGACTTGCTCCATCGGCTTTACGTGATTCCCTTGCGATTGCCACCGCTGCGCAGCCGCCCCAGGGACATCCCTTTCCTCGCGCGTCACCTCGCGCAGCGGCTATCTCCCTCGGCCGATGTCGTTGTCCTCGAGCGACGTGCCGAAGAGAAGCTCCTCGCCCATCCATTTCCTGGCAACGTCCGCGAACTGCGCAATGTCGTGCAGCGGGCCCTCGTACTCGGTGACGGGAAGGTCATCCGCACAGAGGACATCGACTTCATTCCCACCAGCCTGAGCCAACACCAGGAAGCCGCTAAGGTCTATCGCGCAGGCATGACACTCGACGACATCGAACGAGAAGCCATTCGGGGCGCGCTGGCCTCCTACCGCTCTGCCGCCGAGGCCGCTCGCGCTCTGGGCTTACCGAAAACGACGTTTTGGCGACGAGCTACGGCCCTTGGGCTGTTGAAGAAAGACGGCAACGGGCCCGCTGGCCATGGACCGGCGGACCGTTGAGTCAGGCATCGTCTTTCGCACGGGAACCATATCCCCCAATGGTATCCGCACGTCGAGGAGCATGCCGTATCAGGGCCTCGGTAGTGCTCAGCGGCATCTCCGCGGCGCGTCCGCTCATGAGCATGGCTCCGCGAAGCAATAGGGACTTTTGTACATGAAAGGGAGTTCGTCGAGGAACCGTCGCCCGTCGCGAGGGTACACGACCCCGAAATGCGCTCGTCCGAGAATGCCGTCACGTTCCCAGCCGGTGAGTAGCTCCGCAGGTTCGCACGTCACTGTCACACCGTCGTCGTGGAGCGTCACCATTCCCCAGGTTACGGGCTCCCCCTCGTCATTGAGGCGACGGAGCCGAACCGCCTGCCCAGTCCATCCAGGCTCGCCGATTTCTTTTGTCGTCACGTCTCCTGCCCTCCTCCGCCGACGGCTGCATTGACAGCCTCGTCCCGTCGACACCTCCGCCTGGTGCGGAGGTCACACCGCGAAGGGAACGCCCTCCAGCATCCGCTGCTCGAGGGGGTGACCGTAAGCCCTCCAAGCGTGGTCGGTGGTTCCCTTCGCAACCATGACGCCCACACGCTCAAACATTGCACTCACCGCCTCTTTCGCGAGTAAGGGCCCAAGCTGTGCCTCGACCTCGACACGATGGTCGAGGAGGTGCTGCAATGCGGCGAGCTCCGTTTCGCGGAGCTGTAAGGGGCGGTTGAAGGCAAACTTGTGATGGCCCGGGGCGCCGTTATGCAAAGGGAAGGCGATGCCATGGTCGATGGGCACCAGGCTACCGTCATCCTTGACGAGCCAGTTGCCGCTATGTCGGTCGAGGTTACCGATGACATGGTCGAAGATGGCGATGTGACGATAATCATCGAATTCGGGCCCGTCGCTGCGACGAGGGGGTCGATTCGGTGCATGACGCTCGCTCCCAGCCGGGCGTCCCTCGACGAATGCCATGAGCGCGCCGGCCTCTCCCTCCACCTCGCGATAGACGGTGGGTGGCACTTGAGCGAGGTGGCCGAGCCACACGTCGACGAGGTACGCCGCTGCTTCTCGGCGGGCTTGGTGGTCTCCCTCGATGCAATCGCGCATCTGCTTCATGTGCTCGGCGGCAGAGGGTTTCCACACCCCCTTTGCACCATTGCTGAGCTCCAGCACGAAGGAGCCGTTGATGCCACCGCCGAGCGTCCGCTTCCGCAGCACTGTGGCATCGACGTCAGCGAGCGCAGCGATATGGGTCTGCGTCGCGGGCAGCCTGCCCATCGCACGCAGGAAGACATAGTTGGCCGGGCGGAACACCCGCTCCTGCAACCAGCCAATCGGTGGTCTTTCGTCGGTTCGACCTTCCCCACGGGTTCCCATGTCGGCCCTGGGGCTTCCAGGTGCGTCGACGACGGGCATGGAGAACCGCGCCGCAGCGAGGGGACTGACGACCCCAGCGGGACGCACTGTCGCCCCCGCCGGGTGCGAGAGGCGCCCCGACCCATCGAATCCCAGGCGGCGGCGTTCGTCGTCGCTCAGGGCTCTCATGGCGTCGACAGCGGGCCCGATGGCGCGGTCACCGTTCGAGGTTTCCCTTACCTGCGAGGGTAGGCTTCCCCTGACGTCGCTCGGGGTGGCCTCACCCTCCCGCTTGGCGTCGACGTTGTTGCCTTCGCCGTGCGGGCTCTCGGAGTGGGCGCTCGCCCGGTCCCTCCATGCACGCACACCTCTCGTTGGCCCTGTCGATTCCACGCAAGATCCATCTCGCCCCGCGGGGGCGTCCAAACCCAGGCTCTCGAGTATACCTCGGCGAAACACCAGCGCGCGGGCCAAATCCCGCCGTGCCCCCGCAAGGGATCGAGGCATCCTTCGCCCCTCGCGCCAGCATGGCTTCGAGAGGGCATTGCGGTGCCGTGTGACTCGGCTACGTCCCAGAGAATGAGTGCAGCCGTCGCTTCACCCGCCCCAATGTCCAGTCCAGATCCGGTGGAGGCTCGGCTTCGCGCGCGACTGCGCGAGCTGGGGCGATGCGCCATTGCCCTCTCCGGGGGAGTCGATTCCAGCGTCGTGGCCGCCCTCGCGGCGGAGGAGCTCGGCGAGAACGCCCTTGCCCTTACCGGCGTCTCCGCGAGCCTCGACGAGGGGGAACTTGAAGCCATCCGCGAGTTTTGCGCCGCGCGAGACATCGCGCACGTGCTGGTCCCGACAGAGGAACTCGCGAGTCCCTCGTACCGAGCCAACGAACCCGATCGCTGCTACCACTGCAAGTCGGAGCTGTACGATCGACTCGCCCACGCCGCAGAGCGCCACGACGTCCGTATCATCGTCGACGGCACACACACAGGCGATCTCAGCGGCCATCGGCCTGGGCTGGCCGCGGCACGAGAACGGGGGGTCGTCTCTCCGCTCGTCGACGTGGCTGCCACCAAGGAGGACGTCCGCCGCATCGCCCACCGCCTCGCCCTCCAGAACGCAGCGCGCCCCGCACAGCCGTGCCTGAGCTCACGCATCGCGTACGGCGTGAGCGTCACCGAGGAGCGTCTCATGCAGGTGGGGGAAGCGGAGCGGCGCATGAAGGCGCTCGGCTTCCCCTCGGTACGTGTGCGACTGCATCAAGAAACGCGCGGTTACATCGCCCGGGTGGAGGTGCCGCGAGACCGCCTCGTCGACGCCTGCGCCCTTGCCCGCGAGGTGGGCGACGCGCTCAAACCGCTTGGGTTCGCTTGGGTAACGCTCGACCTCGAAGGGTTGCGCTCAGGCAGCCTCCTCGAGGTGCTGCGATGACGCCTGACGACCTCCATTCGTTGCTGGAAGCCCTTAAGTGCGGCGAGCGTGACGTCGAGGACGTCGCGCGGGTGTTGTCATCTGGGGGGGTTGCCCATCTCGGCTTTGCGCGGGTCGACCTCGACCGCGAGCGGCGGCAAGGTGCCCCCGAGGTGATTTACGGCGCGGGCAAGCAACCTGAGGAGATTGCGGCCATCGCGGCCTCGCTGCTCGAGC